>NZ_JBSFJV010000136.1:0-15293 GCF_053598235.1 Kitasatospora sp. NPDC001159 | reverse complement strand
CCGGCGCGGCCCAACGCTTCCTGTCCGCGTTCAGCGGCATCTCACCCCACTTCCGACCCCGTCGGCACCTGATGGCCGCCACCGGCTACCGAGCCAAGATGACCGTCCGCTTCGCGATCTGGGAGCAGGTCACCGGAGCCGCCGGCCCGCCCACCGCGGCCTGAACACACAGCTGCAACCCGGCCCCACCACACCCCGACACACCCTCAGGCACTCTCGCACGCAACAACGTGACAACGCCGCTGCAGTGGAACAGGGTCGCCTCGAGATTGAACAGGGCCGTCGAGAGGGCCTTCACCCCGCGGTTGGGGATGCGGCGGGCTGCTTCGAGCAGTAGGCGCCGTCCCTTGTCCCAGTCGGCTTGCCGCAGCTCGTGCGGCTGTCGGCCGAACAGCGCGACGAAGTGTGCCAGCAGGTTGAACTGGGTCATCGCGACCGTGTCGCGGAAGCCGAGCGGGCGCGCGGTGTCCATGAAGCGCAGGTGCAGTTCGGGATCGGTGCGGGCCAGCACGATGCCCAGGCGCGGGCGCCGGGCGACCAGGTAGTCCGCGCCGGGCTGGAGGCGTCCGGTCACCGCGAGCCAGCTGATGAAACGGTGCGTCTCGTGGTTGAAGGCGAGCTGGCGTTCCAGCGGCAGGCCGGCGAAGTCCGCGAGATCCGGGACGGCGGCGAGTAGGACGCGGGCGCCCCAGCGGACCTTGTGGTCGGTGTTCATGCCCTGGGCGGCCCGGTGGGCGAGGTAGTACTCGACGAGGTCAGGCCGCACGATTGGCAGGGCCGCGGCGCGGGCCCTGTGCATCAGACGCCCGTCCTGTCTGCGTCGATGGCGGCGCTGGCCTGCAGGTACTGCTCGGCGAGCCAGCTGTTGGCCGGTGGATGTAGATCCGGGTCGATTCGATGGAGTGGTGTCCGGCCTGGGCCTGCACCGCTTCCAGTGCCATGCCCGCCTCCCGCAGTCGGGTCAGACAGGTGTGACGAGCTGATGGCGGCAGTCCGGTCCGTCTCCGGACGCCCTTGAGGATCTCGTCCAGGCCGGCGGCGGACAGCGGATTGCCGCGGGTCGGCCCGCGCAGCACTGCGAACAGCCGGTCGTGTTTGACAGGGGGACGCTCACGGTCCAGGTAGTCGCCGACTGCGGCGAAGAACTGCGCGGAGATCGGTATCAGGCGCTGGTGGCCGCCCTTGCCTTCGCTGATGAAGACCCGACGCTCGCCCGGCGAGAGGTCGCCCAGCCGCAGACCGAGCACCTCGCAGCGGCGCAGGCCGCCGAGGAGCATCGCCAGGACCATGGCCCGGTCCCGCGCGGTGTTCAGCGCGCCCAGCACCGCCTCGACCTCGCCCGGGCCAAGAACGCGGGGCAGAGTACGCGGCGTGCGAAGCAGCGGTGCCCCGCGGTTGCCGCCGGTTGGCCAGCCCCACTGGCACCGGATTGCGTTGAACGGCCGCGTCGTCGCGGGTCATGAGGTAGCCGAACAGCCCCGAGACGCTGGCGAGTCGACGCTTGATGGTCCGCGCCGACAGCCCCGCCTCACCGTCCTCGAGCCGGACGACCTTCGGCCCGCGGCGCGGTGCCTTCTGTGCGGTGATGAACGCGAAGATGTCCCCCGTGACGACGTCGGTCGGCTCCTTGGGCACCGCCGAGAAGAAGACCTTCAAGTCAAGGGGGAGGCGATCTCGACACGCCCGACCTCGTGGACCTCACACCGGCCGAGATTCGCCGTCTGCTGGCAACTGGCCCCCGCCACCGTGCTCCGGACCGCAGCCACGCAGTGACATGGTCCCGGTGGCGGCGCCGGCACCAAGCACACGCCCGCCGTTGTCACTACATGCGGCGCGGCCACCCGCTGGCGGGACGTCCACGTCAAAGCCGTCCCGCCCACACGGAAGTCCCGCTACACTCCCCGCCACCCGGCCGTTGACCAGGGCAAATGCAGAACTCTCACTGGAGTACTAGCCGAGCCAGCGGAGCGACACGTCGGTGATGAGCGGGCCGTAGTAGCTGTAGGCCGTGGTGCTGGTGAACCGGATGCGAGTGTGCGAGGAGCGGGCGACGAACTCGACCGTCCGGGTGCTCCAGTCCATCGAGGTCGAGTCTGTCCGGCTCTTCCCGGTGATGTCGAAGGCGAAGTCCGCCACGACGGTGCCGTCGACGGACACCGCTCCAGTCTTGACGGCGGGACTCCCCGCGGTGTTCCCTGCCAGAGCGAACCTGAGCCTGTACGTGGCGCCCGAGGTGGTCGGGAAGCTCTGCTCGATGCCGTCGGTGCGGCGAACATTGGTGTCGGCTCCATTGAGGTCGAGCACCTGGGTTGTGGACGGATCCCCCGGCGGCCCCGGAAGATAGCTCTGGCGGCACACGTCGACCGACCCAGCGACCACGGTCCACCCGCTCAACTCTGGGCCCCTACAGTCGGAGGTGGGCGAGGCGCAGACGGTCACCAGGTCTCCGGAAGTCACCTCCGGCTGCTGGAAGCCGCCGAATCGAACGAGCTCCGGCCCGACTGGACGTAGGTTTGGCGGCTGTATCGGAGAAGGGCTCGGTGACGGGGTGGGAGTCACCGCAGGACGACCCGTCACTGCCGCAGTCGGTGAGGGCGCGCTGGTCTGACCGCCGGGGGCAGCACCCGGGTCCTGGCGCGTCGTCGAGCCGGGGGCGGCAGGACGGACCGGCTGCGTGACGTAGGGCGACGGCTGCGGCCACGCCGAAACCCCGGGCGGGGAATCCGGCTGGATGCTCGGTGACGGGGTGGGAGCCACCGCAGGACGACCCGTCACTGTCACAGTCGGTGAGGGCGTGCTGGTCTGACCGTCGGGGGCAGCACCCGGGTCCTGGCGCGTCGTCGAGCCGGGGGCGGCAGGACGGACCGGCTGCGTGACGTAGGGCGACGGCTGCGGCCACGCCGACACCCCGGGCGGGGAATCCGGACCAGCGAAAGGATCCGTCTGGACGCGGCGGTGTACGCCGACCGGAATGAGAACTGTTGCCAGGACGAAGGCCGTGATGGCGCCGACGACAGCGGTCGAGGCGGGCAGCCAGTGGACTCCCCAGCGGGTCGTGGACTCCAAGGCGCGGTACCGAGAGCCGACCGCCTGGCCCAGCCGTGCGAGGAGCGTGGGCGGGGCTGGGGGAGACGTCAGACCGGACAGGGCGGCCCCTGGCAGGAGGGGGAACACCGCAGCGCGGATTCGCCGGTTGACGTCACGGACGTCGGCGAAGACGTCGGCGCAGGGCAGGCAGGACGCGAGGTGGCCGGACAGCTCCGAGCTGCGGGTCTGGGAGAGCCTTCCCCGGAGGTATGTGCCGAACCGGCGGCGTTGCGCTGCGCACTGCGGGTCGTCTGCGGCGGCGATGTGGTTGGCGAGGAAGGCGTCGCGCATCCGTTCACGCGCGCGGTACAGCCAGACGGCGGCCTTGGCCGAGGTGATGCCGAGCTGGCTGCCGATCTCGGGCGTGCTGTATCCCTCGACCGCCGTGGCCCACATCAGCCACTGGTCCCGCTCGTTGAGGGAGCGCCAGGACTTCTCAGCCAGCTCGGCTGCCTCTGGCGGCTCCGGCGCGGTGGTAGCCCCGGCGAGGAGAGCCAGTTGGTCGGGATCGCCGACGGGGATGGTCGTGGACGCCTTGACCCGGCGGCTGTCGATGACCAGGCTGCGGACCGTCGCGAACAGATAAGCCTTGAAGTTGCCATGCGGCCCCGTGCCGGAGCGGAGGCACCGAAGGATGCGAGCGAAGGCCTCGGCGACGATGTCATCGGCGGACCCGTGCGCCAGGCCGGCCGCAAGGTTGAGAGCAGACCTCTCGTAACGCACCCACAGCTCGCCGTACGCATCCATCTCGCCCTGGCGCGTCGCCTCGACCAGAGCCTCGTCGCTCGCCAGTGACCAGGACGCGCGACGGCGCTGATGCAGTGTCCTCATCGTGTGTTCTTGCCCTCTCTCGCTCCCGCAGCAGCAGTGGGTGCGGCCCTGGGACGCAGGTCTGCGGGCCGTCACCGTCTGTTTGACGAAGAATGGCCCTCGCGATTACACCGACACCGCGCATGTGACCCACCTCACAAGCATGCATGACGGATGTAATCCCACAGGGCGTCGATCGTCTTCACCCGTGGAGGCAACACGACGACACCTTCCGCGGTGCTGGCACCGCCCGCCACGGAAGGGCGAGGAGGGGATGGTGGATGACCACAGCGTCGACCACCTTCACGTGCCGCGGTGGCCGACACCGCCTGCGGGCCCCGGCGGGCGGAGCCGGACTCTTCACGCCCTGGAGGACCCCGACATGGCTTGAGCGTCCGATCGAAGATGACGCCAAGTCAGCAAAGATCCTTCAAGGGAGGCTGGAGGGAGCAACCGCCCGGCAGATCGCCCGCGGCTATACATCAGTGGCGCCATGGTCCAGTCACACAGGGCGGCCCGGGCCTGCGAGTCTCCATGTGACGGTGAGACCTGGTCTGCGGCGCTGATCGGGCCTTCCAGAACACAAGGTGCAATCCATGGCGAAGGCAATATTTCTATAAGGAGCATGATATTTCACTAAAATCCGCCCGTAGTTCGCATCATCGCTGTTGTCATGAAGCATGAGCATCAACAGGTCCCGCGCCCGCGTGGGGAGTGTGCCAGCCGAGGTGGCGAGCTTCGTGGGACGGCGGCATGAGCTGCACCAGGTCCGGCAACTGCTTTCCCGTACCAGGTTGTTGACGCTGACCGGAACTGGCGGGATCGGTAAGACCCGCCTGGCCCTGCGCGTCGCGCATGAGGTGCGCAGAGCCTTCCCGGGCGGGGTGTGGGTGGTGGATCTGGCCCCGCTGGAGGACGGAGGCCTGCTGGCACAGACTGTCGTGGCCGCGTTGGGTCTTGACCGTGATTCGTCCCGGGCACCGCTGCCGACTTTGGCGGACTACCTGGTGAGCCGAAGGGCGTTGCTGGTGCTGGACAACTGTGAACACATCCTCGACTCCGGTGCGGCACTGACGCGTTCATTGCTCGCAGTGGCACCGGACCTGCGCGTACTGGCCACCAGCAGGCAGGCGCTCGGAGTCGACGGCGAGAGCCTCCTACCGGTTCCCCCCTTGTCCCTGCCGGATCCGCACCGGTGGCAGCCGGTGGAGAGCATGGTCCGCTACGAGGCCGTGCAGCTGTTCGTCGACCGGGCCACTGCGGTATCGGGCGAGTTCACGCTCAGCGAGGACCACCAGGCGGCGGTCGCCGACATCTGCCACCGCCTGGACGGCATCCCCCTCGCCATCGAGCTGGCCGCCGCCTGGCTGCGGGTCCTGTCACCCCAGCAGATCCTCGACCGCCTGGACGACCGCTTCGCCCTGCTCACCCGGGCGCCCCGCGCGGCGCTGCCCCGCCAGCAGACGCTGCGTGCCGCGATCGACTGGAGTTTCGAGTTGTGCACGCCGCCGGAGCGGCAGCTGTGGGCGCAGGCATCCGTCTTCCGCGGCGGTTTCGACCTGGAAGCGGCCGAAGCGGTCTGCACGGGCGAGGGAGTCGCCCGCGAACAGGTACTCACAACCCTCGCCGCCCTGCTCGACAAGTCCGTCCTGACCCGTGACGACCAGCACGGCCGCGTGCGCTACCGCATGCTCGAGACGATCCGCCACTATGGCCGCACCCGCCTGCCCGACGGCCGTGCGCAAGACATCGCGCAGCGACGCCACCGCGACCACTATCAGCGGCTGGCCGCCCGCGCGGAGCAGGACTGGTTCAGTCCACGCCAGACCGAATGGTTCTCCCGCCTGCGTCTGGACCACGCCAACCTGCGCACCGCCGTCGAGTTCTGCCTCACCACGTCCGGCGAGGCACGCACTGGACTCGAGCTGGTCGCCTCCCTGTGGAGCCACCGCCTCGGCGCGGGCGGCTTGGAGGAGGAACGCGAGTGGCTGGACCGAGCACTGGCCCTGGACACCGAGCCCAGCGCTGCCAGGGCCAAAGCGCTGTGGGTGGACGGCTGGCTCGCCCTCATGCACGCCGACAGCACGACCGCCCAAGCGCACCTGACCGAATGCCGCACCCTCGCTGAAACCCTCGGCGACCCGCGGGCCCAGGCGCACGCCGTCCAGTTCACCGGCCTAACCGCACTCTTCCAAGACGACTTTCACAACGCCGCCGCCCTCCTCGAGGACGCCCTCCAGCGACACCGTGCCACCGACGACCTCGGTTCCCAGTGGACCGCCCTGTTCCTGCTCGCGCTCGCCGCTTGCCTGGGCCGCCATCCCCGCGCCCTCGACCTCGCCGAGCAGTGCCTGGCCCTGTGCGTCGCGCACGACGCACGCTGGTCACGCCCCTACGCCCTGTGGATCCTCGCCCTCCAGCACTGGCTGGACGGTGACACCCGCCGTACGATCACCTGTCTCCAGGACGCTCTGCGCGTCGAAGAGCCCGACCACAACCTTCTCGCCGTCGCCCAATGCCTGGAGGTCCTGGCCTGGGCCACCGCGCGGGACGGCGCGCACCAACGAGCCGCCCGGCTGCTCGGCGCCGCACAGACCGTCTGGCAGCTGACCGGTGTCGCCATACCCGGCCTCGGCCAGCTCCTGCACCACCGCGATGCCTGCGAGGCTGGTCTGCGGCGCTTGCTCGGCACCAAGTCGTTCGCCGCCGCCGTTCAGGCCGGCGCCGAACTCAGCCTCGACCAGGCGATCGCCTGCGCACTCGGCCGGGTGCCGCCACCTCCCACACCCGCGTCGCCGTCCGCCTCGGCACCCGCACACCCATCCGCACGGTTCACCCGCCGTGAGGAGCAGGTCCTCACCTTGCTCACCGGAGGACTGACTGACAAACAGATCGCCGCCCGGCTGGTGATCTCCCCGCGGACGGCCGAGGGTCACGTTCAACGCATCCTGACCAAACTCGGATTCAAGTCACGGCTGCAGATCGTGGCATGGGCTGCCGCGCCGACCGTGGAATTGTGAGTCGGGTGGGGGTCCCTGCCCGGATCCACCTCGCGGATCGTGGTCCGCGCCGCCGCACACCCCGGCACGGTACGATGGGCTGTGTAAACAGCGGTCACCCTGGTCGTCGGGCCGCTCCGGTAGCGTGATCGCGGTCGAGGTCGCCACATTCCGGTAGGAGCCCGCCCGGGCTTGGAGTCGGTCCGGGGCATCTCACCTGCTCCGCGTATTCCGGATGACGCGTCCGCTTTGCGGGTCGCCGGGCCGGGCAAGGTGTGGTCGCCAAACCACCGGCGGCCGTACGGCTTTCACCTTCCCCTGCCTGGAGGTGCGGGGTGCGCGCTCGGCTGCCGTGCACGCGCCCGCCACGGGCTGGGCAGCGTGCCAGCCGGCCTTCCCGGTCGCCTGTACGTGCCCCCGGGCCGCAGCAGCTCGCTTTCACCGTCCGGGCTGGCCAGGGCACGTCGAAGCTCCTGGGGGCGAACGAGGTGTGACTGCCGTGGCGCCGTTGGTGACGTCCAGGCACTTGTCGTACGCCTTGAGCCTGTTGTCGGCGCTGTAGGTCCAGAACTGGGCGTCATTGCCTTTGCACGTCGCCGTGGTGACGGCGGTTCCGTCTGCGGTGGCGTCGCCCTTGACGGACAGACACCGCCCCATCGGGCTGTTGACGGGACCCGCCTGCAGCCTCCAAACCTGGTTGCTGCTCAGCGGGTTGCTGCAGGTCCAGATGATCAGTTGAGCCCCGTTGCTGGTGTCGGCGCCACTGTCGTCGAGGCACTTGCCGGACTGCGGGTTGTACACGGTCCCGTCCGCCCGCGCCTGCCATGTCTGCGATCCGGTGCCGTTGCAGTCGTACAGTTGGACGTTGGTGCCGTTGGTCGTGCTGCCGTTGGTGACGTCCTGGCACTGTTCGTCAGGGATCTGATCGTGTCGTCCGAATCGACCACCATGTCCTGCGGGTTGGAGTAGTTGCAGTCGTAGAGCTGGATCTTGGTGCCGTTGTCGGTGCCGCCGTTGGCCACGTCGATGCAACCGCGCCGTCCAGTTGGCCGGCCTCGCCGCGATCCTCCAGGACGACCTCTCAAGCGCCTTCTCCCTTCTGGAGGATGCCCTCGAACACCACCGCGCCACGGAGACGCGGAGGCGCAGTGCGCGACCCTGTTCCTCCTGACCCTCGCCCACGGCCTGACCGGAAATCCTCACGCCACAGTTCTTGGCGAGGAGTGTCTGGCCATCTGCGACGCCCACGGCGCCCCCTGGTCCCGCTCCTACGTCCTGTGGGTCCTTGGACTCGAGCGCTGGCTCAACGGCAACACCCACGACGCCATCATCCTTCTTCAGGACGGGCTGCGCATCGACTACCCAACCCACAACCTGCTGGCGGTCGCCCAGCGCCTGGAAGTCCTGGCCTGGGCCCGGGCACGGGAAGAACGCCACGAACTGGCCGCCCAGCTCCTCGGCGCGGCCCAGACCGCTTTCCGGCTGGGCAGTGCTCCACTGAGCGGATTCCTGGGTCTGTTCCGCCACCGGGACGAGTGTGAAGCACACCTGCGCTGGTCAATCGGTGCGGAGAAGTTTGCGGCAGCCCTTCGGGCAGGGCACGACCTGACGGTCGAGCAGGCGATCGCCCGTGCACTCGGCCGCACACCAACCATCCCGTCGGCTGCGCACGATGCCCACACCCAGCCCGGTGCGCTCGACGCCCGGCAGGAACACGTCCCGCTGAGCCGCCGCGAACGCGAGGTCGTCACTGTGCTCGCCGAGGGGCTGACCGACAAGCAGATCGCCGCCCGTCTGGTCGTCTCTCCGCGTACCGCGGAGGGACACGTTCAGCGCATCCTCAACAAGCTCGGCTTCACCTCCCGCACACAGATCGTGACCTGGGCCGTCGGGCACCAGCCGGCCGCTCCGGAAAGCGCGAGTGGGCCTGCCTGGGCGGATGACGCCCTACGAGAGCGGATCAGAACCGGAGCGACAGGCCGTTGACACGGGCGAAGGCAGGTCAGGAGAAGGCGTTCTCGAGCACTACGTGTGTCTCCCAATTCAGGTAGTGAACCACGTAGATCTCCCCTGCTTCGCCGGGCCTGTCGCGGTGACACTTGGTCTGCTCCGGGCGGGGTCCGTCACGGGTCCACACCCCGGCCGCATGGTCCGTGCCGAGGCCGGTCGCGCTGGCAGCGAAACGCGATGGGAAGGAGGTGCCCAAGCGAAGGGGGAGTGAAAGACCTCGGGGTGATGCCACGCCGCAGCGGGTTGATTCCAGGGGGATTGTCGGGTCTGCCGGCGGCCCCACCCAGAGCAGTCGACCTTCGGGCTGCGGCGGGGTTCCGCCGCCCCCTTGCCCCGGCGAATACGCGGGCCGTGCCTAGGACGCCGCCGTTCGACGTCAACGTGAGCTGAACGCCCGGTGTCTGACCTAAGCCCGAACGAATCGTCACCGAAGCTCGTGGTGCTGCCGCCATCGAAGTGCCAGCCCGCACACAAGGAATGCCTCTGCAGGGGATCGGCTCGGCGGCCGCTTCCCCTGCAGAGGCCGGAGGGAGAAGTCTTGCTACTACGTCGCAGTATGCCGCAGTGGTGGATCCGCCTGCTGGCACTCGCACTCCCCGTCGCCCTGATCGTGGCCGGGATATCAGCGGTACAGCTGACAGTCGCGACCCACGCCTCGGCGGTCCAGACCACCCCACCCGACGTGAGCCAAGGCTCGAAGGATTCGCGCAGCATCATGGTCGGCATGCCCGACTACTTTGCGACCGGCACACGGGCGGGAAAGGCCAAGGTGCTCGCCTATCAGTACGTGCTGCCCTCGGGGGAGGCAACCAGGATCGCAGTTTATCCCGGTGTGATATCCGATGCGGCGGGGAGCCTCCTTGATGGAAGTGCATGGCCGCCCGTCACCGCATCGGGCCCGGCTGCCCAGGCGTTCCTGAACAGAACGTGGGCGGATCTGGACGAGATCGCATCCAATCCCGAGGGGCTGCGGCTGCTCAAGGCAATGGGTCAGGCGTCCCCCCTGCCCTCCCAGGTCTCCTACAGCGAGTTCACCGATCCGGATGATGTCCTCAAGGTCCTACCGGTGAATGCACTGATCACGCACGCCGACCCCCAGGGACTCACTCAGACCTTGGTGAAGGGGAGTGATGCGGCAGGCGTGTCAACGGCGTCGACGTCCTGGGCCGGTGAGGGCGCCGGAAGCTCGGCGAATCTGATCCAGGTCGGCGACTACACGCCCGGGATGTACACGAAAGACGGCAAGGTATTCGCGATGCGCTCGGCGACCGTGCTTTTTCACGAGGCCGTGCACGCGCTGCGGAACGTGCTCGGATTCAAGCCGTTCGACGCATCGAAAAAGCTGATGACGGCGGACTATCCGGTGGATATCCCGGGCACGAAGGATGTCTTCGGAGACGCGGCGTACGAATTCATCAACACGCCTGCCGAAGAGCTGATCACCCACGGGGGAAGGGCCGGCTTGAAGGCGGTCTTCGGACAGAAGAAGACCCTGGGCATCGCCCACGGGATTAAGGCCGATCCGTACGCGGCCAAGGCGGTGCAGATCGCCGTCGGGTCCCAGAAGCAGTATCCCGGCGATCCGGCCGTGCAACAGGCACTCAAGGTCCGCACCGCCATCGCCGACAAGCCCATTTCGGAGCTGTCCTTCGTCAAGGCGAGCAGTATCACCCAGCCCTACCGCCCGGCGTACAACGCGCATTCGAACGCGACGCGTTACCGGTTCGCCCTGGCATCGGGTAAGTCGTGGAGCGATCTGACGCCGACCGACTACAACGATCCCCTCAAGAGCTCCTCTCTCACAGCGACGCAGCCCTCGGGAGGAACAGCCTGCCCTGCCGGCAATCCCGTGGGCGACTGCTACAACTCCTCAAGGGCGGCGACAACGGACGAGGACAAGGTCGCGCAGGACTTCCAGGCCGCCGACGAAGCGGGCACTGTCGTGGAGGAATCACCCCAGGGCCTGATCGTCCGGGACATGCCGACGGAAGATCTTCCGGTCTACGCGCAGGTGGTGGTGGCGGAGGCCGAATCGGTCCAGCGGAGCGGCGCTGCTGTGTTCGATCGGGCCACGGTCGGGTTCACGTCGGATCTGCAGGATTCGTGGAGGAACCGGGCCAGGGTGTTCCAGCCGCTCGGTGCTGCGAGCAGTGCTGCGGGCAGTGCGACCGGTACCCTGTCGGCCAAGCTGACCGAGGCGTTCTCGGACCTCAACATTGCGGCTACTCCGGCTACGGTGCTCCTGTGGATCAGCTCGATGGAGCAGGCGTTCAGTTCGGACTCCTCCGACCTGGACAAGGCGACCGCCACGCTGGCCCTGGTGCCGGTCGTGGGCCAGCTGCTCGGGATCACCGACTCGGCGATCCACCAGGATCCCGGCGGGATCACGGCAAACGTGCTGACGCTGCTGGCGATCGCGGCGGACTTCGCGGCACTGCCGGAAGTGAGTCTGGTGCTGGGGGTGGCCGCACTCATCACAGTCATCGTGACGACGATCATCGACGCGGTGAACGGCGTGTCCGAAGTCCAGCAGATCATCTCAAGCCGCAACCAGGCATGGCACGACGAGCTGGGCAAGACCATCACCGAAAAGAGCATCCCCGCGCTGCTCGCAGACGCGCAGGCGGCGTTCGCGGCCGCGCAGAGCCAGGTGCTGTGGAGCGCGAACCTGTCCATGGCGACGCTGGACGCGAAGGCCAACGAGTCGGCCAGCGCCGCCGTCATGACGGCGGCGCAGACCGCGAAGGCCCGGATCGCGGCGGACACCACCGCCGCCGAGCAGGCACTGCGCAGCGGATTCATCAACGGGGTGCACCAGGCGATCAGCTCGACCGTCGCCTCGTTGAACCAGGGAACCGGGTCGGACGACTACTCCAGGTCCTACCTCAAGAGGAGCTACGACAGCTGGTACAACGCCCACTTCAACGAGTACTGCCCCGGCGACTGCCACGTGTCGGACGTCTCGGCCAGGATGAAGGCACACTACGACTCCGACGTCGTTCCGCAGGTAGTGGCCGACGTGCCGAAGGACAAGTTCTCCTCGGCGGACCTGACCGCCTACCAGAACGCGGTAGACAGCCAGATTGCCTCGCAGAAGCTGTTCCAGCCGGTGCCCGCGGTCGACACGGCCCCAGTCGCGCCGATCGGATTCACCAACTGCGCCGACAGCCCGAACGGCACCTGTGCGGGCAACCCGACCGGCACCCGGCAGGTAGCCTTCGGCGCGGCTGGCAGCTACGTCACCGCCGCCCTCCCCTCCAGCGGTCTCGCGTGCAAGGCGTCCTCCTTCGCCACCGACCCCGACCCGTCCGCTCACGAGACCTGCTTCGCCCCGGCCCCGGACAGCCCGAGCACCGGCGACAACGGATCATGGCTGGCCGCCGTGGCCCCGTGCGGCAACGAGGGCGACACGTGCACGGTGAGCGGCACCCAGGAGGTCGCCTACGGCACCGGGGCGACCCGGATCATCAAACCGGTCACCAACTCCATCACCTGCAACGCCGCCGGCTTCGGCGCGGATCCCGCACCGGGCCAGAGCAAACAATGCACCATCCTGGCCGGCTCGGCACCGGGTACATCCGTCCAGTCCGGCGGACCGTCGGGATCCTGCGCCGCGAAGGGAGGCACCTGCTACATCAGCGGGCAGACCACCCTGGCGTACGGCGCCCAGGACAACGGCTCCTACTGGACCTACCGGAGCGTGAACGGCGCGGACTACCCCCACGGCGTGCCCTGCACGGCCGGCAGCAGCAGCTCGACGTTCCCGACGGACCCGCTGCCGGGACACAGCAACGAATCGTGCAACATCGCCCGACCACCCGCGCACCTCGCCTACTGCGCAGGCCAGGGCGGCACCTGCACCGTGCCGTCGGAGGGCATCTACCAGATGGCCTACGGCGGCAACGGAGCCTGGGTCGTCAAGACCGTCGGCGCCGGCAACGTCACCTGCAGCGACCACACCTTCGATGACGTGACCGACCTGAGCCGCACCGCCCTGGCCGACAACACCCACAACTACTGCTACCTGTCAGTCCCGAACGGGGACCTGGTCATCGGCGACACCGGTTACGACCTCGGCAACCAGGGCTACAACTGGTACTCCATCGGCTGCAGGGCCGGTAGCACCTGCCCCGTGACCAGCTCGAGCACGACCGAAACGGCCTACGGCACCTACAACGGCCTCAACGGCACCTACCTCGTCAAGCAGGTGACCACCGGTCCCGAACAGACCGCGCGGCTTTGTTCCTACACCACCTTCACCCCACGCGATCCGCAGCTGAACGTCGCCTACTGCTTCGCCCTCGCCCCGCCCACCACGACCTTCAACCCGGCCCAGACAAGCTTCATCTACCCGACGAACCCGGCCCCGGCCCACATGGACATCCCCAAGGCTGGCTGGTCTGTCGTCCACGTTGACAGCCAGGACACCGTCGGGGGTGCCGCGATCAACGCGATCGACGGCCATACCGGGACCATGTGGCACACCAAGTGGAGCAACGGCACGGACCCGCTGCCCCACGAGATCCAGATCGACCTCGGCACCCGTTACAGCGTCGACACCCTCACCTACCTTCCCCGCCAGGACGGCAATGCCAACGGCCGGATCGGCCAGTACGAGGTCTACGTCTCGGACAGCACTACCTCCTGGGGCACCGCAGTGGCCACCGGTACGTTTGCCGACGATGCCAGCACCAAGACGGCCACCTTCCCCCCGACCCCCGGCCGGTACCTGCGGCTGAGGGCCCTCACCGAAGCCGGCAACCGAGGCCCCTGGACCAGCGCCGCCGAGATCTCCGCCACCGGATACCCCCTCACCAACGCCAAGCTCACCAACAGCGCCATTCCGGGATGGTGCATGCATGTGGCAAGTACCCAACCCGGCACGGTCCCCGTTCTCACCCCCTGCGACCGCACCGAGCAGTGGAACATTAAGGCCGACGGCACGCTCAGACCCGCCTCCAACAACACATGGTGCCTCTCGGGCGGAGGCTCCTCCCCGGCCCTTGACCTCTGCTACACAGGGGACAAATGGCACTGGCAGCTGGGCACCAACCTGACGCTGGCCAACCGAGCCACAGGTCAATGCCTCACCCCGACGAGCCTCGACCCCACCACCACACTGATCTACCTGAAGCTCGCCACCTGCACCGGAGCCCCCGAACAGCAATGGCAACCCAGCAACTGACCTGACACCAAAACCGCACCGCCCGCCGTTGCCCGGACCCCGCCACCGCGAGGCCCGGGCACAGCGGGCTACAACCCGCGATCGGCAGGACGAGGCGCCCGCCGAGGCCGCCGAAACTCCCCGAGTGGAGTTCCGCTGCCCGCCGACCCCGCAGCGAGCACCGAGGCAGCCGAGCTGCGCCCACCGACCCGCACGGTGCGCACCGACCCACGCTGTGCGCACCGAGGCCGGCTGAACCTCGGGCCTGTTCGCGCACCCGCTCGTTCGATCCGGCGCCGCCAGGGGCCCCGCAGAGCACCCGGTCGCGCAGAGCCACGACCCCGGCGACGTTCTGGTCACCGAGGCGTGGGACTGGATCCGTTCCGTCGAGGCGATTGGCCAGGCGGAGCGGGCCCTGCCGCGCGTGGTAGGCCTGGACATCAACACCGCGTTCCTCGCCGCTGCCGGCCGCCTGACCATGGCGCTGTCGGAGCCAGTGCACGGGCTCAACCCAGTCTTCGACCCGAAGGTCCCCGGCAGTTGGAAGTGCGCAGAGACAAATGCCTGCCGAAAGCGTACCGCGAGCGGGCCTGGTGAGCGGCCATCGCGGCGGTCGCGGTCCTGGCCCAGCAGGCCCGGGACGACATCCCGCTCTCCGGCTTCGGCACCCGGTGGCGCGCGGTCGGAGGCAGGTCACGAGCTTGACACCGGTCCGCCTGCTCCGTGGCGGAGGCCGTCGAGGAGACGGCCGTCCCGTCCCCGCCGCGCCCGACCGGGGGCTGGTGCTGCCCGCTGCGCCCCGGGTGGTCGAGGACCTCGCCCGGGTGCGGGTGCCGATAAATCATCTGCCCAGGTCGCAGCCTTGATCGCCGCTCTGCGGCCATGCTCGTGCTCGCCCAGGGCCTTCATCTACACGGGCATCAGCGGCATCATGATCTGTCGTGCTGCTGCGCCTGACCTACCTCGCCGCAGTCAACACGCTGACGCTCCTGCGCCTGCTGCCGATGAGCGATCGTGAAAAAGACATCGAGATCCTCGCGCTCCGGCACCAACTCCTCATCCTGCAGCGCCAGGTCGGCAAGCCCGCCTTCACCGACACGGACCGCGCGGTCCTCGCGGGGCTGCTCCACCACCTCCCCACCGACAGGCTGCGGCGCCTTGTGTTGCTGGTCCCGCCCGGAGACGGTCCTGCGGTGGCACCGCGACCTGCTCAAGCGGCGCCA
>NZ_JBSFJV010000135.1:0-15375 GCF_053598235.1 Kitasatospora sp. NPDC001159 | reverse complement strand
CGCCGAACAGGCAGCCACCGAACGAACGAACCTGAACACCAATCAACCCACCCTGACCTGCTGATCAGCACCTCCCGCCCACCGGGGGATCCTCAGATCAACGACCCCGATGCCCGCTACCAGGACCTCGGCGCGGACTGGCACCAGCGCCACCTGAACAGCGCCCGCAAAACCCGCGACCTCGTCCGCCAGCTTCAGGCCCTCGGCCACCAGGTCACCCTCGCCCCCACTGCCTGACCGAGCCCGCTCACGCGTTCGTCCGTTCCGCTCCGCGCAACGGACGCTGCCGCCTGCCCGGCTGAGGTTCGATTTTCCGTTCAGCACCTTTTTGCCGGGCCTTCTCCGCCTCGTCGGCGGCCTTTTCCAGGGCCGCCAGGGCGTCGGGGCGCAGGTGCATCCCGGCAGCGTCGTGGTGGGCTCGCACGGTGGTGGAGTCCACGCTGACCAGCGACAAGTCCACCTCGCCCCGCCTCGCGGCCTCCGTGATCGCGCCCTCCAGCAGGGCTTCGAAGACGCCCGCGTCACGCCACTGCCGGAAGCGATTGGAGACGGTCGACCACGCGCCGAACTCCGCCGGCATGTCCCGCCACTGCCCTCCGGTCCTGAACCGCCAGATCACGCCCTCGAACTGCTGCCGCAGCCGCTCCGGATACGGGCCGTACTCGCCGATCGGCAGGTACGGCTCGATGAACTCCCACTCCGTATCAGTCAGTTGCACTCGCGTCACGCGACATGGTCTACCTGATCAGGCCTTGCCATGAGGGCGAATCCCACAAATTGATCACGACCCGATAGGCGCCCTAGCGGGTCGACTCGGTACTGCTTCAGCCGAGGTCGTGGCGGAAGGTTGGGAGCCGACGGTCCGGGTGGTGGCGTACGCGTGGCACGGATTGCCCTCCGAGCAGTGGCAGGAGTAGTTCGCCCCCGGAACTGGTGAGCAGGAGCGGCCCACTGCCGCGGGGGATGGGGCGGGCGAGCCGGGGACTGCAGAGTGTGCCACGGTCCGGCCTGCGGGCAGCTGCTGCCAACGGGGGCCGGGCCGGGTGCGGGTGCCGAGTCAGTCGTGGGGGATGACGGCGACGGGGCAGTCGGCGTGGTGGATGGCAGCGTGGGCGACGGGGCCGATGCGGGGCGCCAGGCCGGTGCGGTACCCGCCGCGCCCGACCACGAGGAGCCTGGCCCCGATTGCGATGTCCACGACGGCGCGGGCGGGACTGTCGGGGCTGAGGTGCTCCACGACATGGACGTCCGGGTACTTTTCGCGCCATGGCAGCAGCGCCGCGGCCAGTGCCTGCCGGTCCGCTTCCTGCACGGTCGTCTCCGGCGGGTGTTCGCGGGTGATCACGGACGGGCGGTGGCTGGTGGCGTGGACGGCGAGCAGGGGCGTGGCCCGCCGGTGGGCGGCGTCGAAGGCGAACTCCAGGGCACTGTCGTAGCCCTGCCGGAGGCTGACGCCAGTGGCGATGGCGCCGGACTGCGCGGCCGGGGTCTTCGTCCCGATCGGCTGCTCGTAGGCCCGGACCAGGACCACGGGCCGCTCGGACCGGGCGACGGTGTGCAGGGCGAGCGAGCCGAGGAGGTAGCCGCGCACCGTGCCGAGCCCCTGGGAACCGAGGGCCAGCAGTTCGGCGTCGGACGCGGCCGGAAGGAGGGCGGCGGGGGTGTCGGTGGGCAGGAGCTGGGTGGTGATGGCTACGTCGGGGTATTTGGCTCGCAGGTCGGCCTCCGCGTCCTGGAGGAGGCGCTCGGCGGCGATGGCCTGTTCGTCCTCGCGGGGGATTCGCTGTGCGGTCATGGGCGGCAGGATCCACAGGTGGAGCAGGCGCAGTGGCAGGCCCCGTAGTTGTGCCTCGCGGGCGGCCCAGTGGGCGGCGGACAGGCTCTCGGGGGAACCGTCGAGGCCGACGGTGATCTCCTTGGGCATGGTGATGGCCTTCCGTGTGTCGTCGGTTGCACGGGCTAGGTCAGCAGCCGCCTGGACCAGCGGGGTTTGACCCGGCTCCACTCCGCGTCCCACTGGGCGTTGCGGCGGCGGTCCAGCACGCGGATCGAGCCTCTTCAGACGGCCAGGCACAGGAGGGAACCGGAGCCAGCGGCCACTGCGGCGGCCGTCCAGCCGGCGGCGGTGGCCTGGTTGCGGGTGATGGGTGGGGAGGTGACGGCGTCGTGGTTGTCGACCCACAGCTGGACGGGGGTGCCGGCTTTCTCCCCGGGCCATACCCGCACGGTCGTGGTGCGGGTGATGCCGTCCGAAGCGGTCCAGGCGGCGGTCGCCGGGACCGCGTCGGTGCTCTGGGACGAAGGGATCGCCGCGTCGGCGGTCAGCTGCGCGGTGACGGAGTGCCGGGTTGTGGACTGAACCCGGCCGGTGTGCAGCTGGGCGCGGTAGGTGAGCACGGTGCGGTAGGTGAGCACTCCGTGGTGCCTGTGGCCGGAACGAGTCCGATCAGGACGGCCAGAAGGATGCGGGCCAGTCAGCACTGGACGGCACGCCGCTCGCTCAGGCGGCGGCACGCGTTCAGCGACATCTCCACAGTCCCTCCCCCAGGATCGCGGCACAACCCGGGCAGCACGTGACCCTCGCGGCAACGCCACCCGCAGCGTAGGGCGCGATCACGCACGTGAGGAGGCCAGGCGCTGGTCGAGCTGCTCCAGGTAGTCGTCGTAGCAGGCCGCCACGTCGTCGAGGTCCACCATCGGCGGCAGGTCGATCACCGGCTGGCGTTCGGCCAGGAACTCCGCCGTCTCCTCCACCAGCCGCTGCTCGTCGGCCGACGTGGCATGAAGCTGTTCGGCGACAGCCTCACTGGCCCTGAACCTCGACTCGACCACCTCCTCACCGGCACGGGCCCGCAGCAGATACTCGTGGTCACCCAGCGGCTCGACCTCGAAATGCTCCGACATGGCCGCCTCCTCCCGAACACCGTCGCTCAGCACCAGCCCGGCGCAGGCCCGGTCTCCTGCGCTCTACGACATCCACGGTCCCCCGCCCGGCGGGGGACCGCGACACGACGAGTCGTTCACCACTCACCATCCCCTTGCCACCGGGCGCAGACCGTCCTCAGCGAAGGAGCCGCCTGCACAACTCCCACCATCCCGCTGGACAGCCTCTGGCCCCGGCGAGACGCTGACCACAAGCGCCCGACCGGCTGGGGCCCGTGCGTCCGCGCCGCGAAGGGCACCCGCGCCGAGCAGCGGCCCAGGGCACAGGAGCGGCGATGGACCCCGAAACGACCAACGCTCCACCGGTGGCGGTGGGAGTGAACTCCGAAACGGACTCCGAGACCGTGCGCTACGCGGCTCGCGAGGCCGTGGTTCGGCGCGCGCCCCTGCATGTGCTCCACGTGGTCGACCCGGCAGCCCTGGCGCCCGGCCAGGGCGGAGCTGGGCGGTGCGGGAGATCGCGGCTGCCGCGCTCACTCCGCACACAGCGCTGGTACGGGCGGAGTTCCCGCAGCTCGATGTCGTGGCGGAACCGGTCCGCGGACGGCCGTCCGCGGAGCTGGTCGACCGCTCCGGTGACTATTCCCTGATCGTGCTCGGCCACCATCGCCGCGGCAGGTTCCCCGGCCGCCGCTGAGCTCGGTTGCCCGGCAGGTGGCAACCCACGCCGGCTGCCCCGTCGTCGTGGTGCGGGCCCTGCCCGCTGACGCGCACGGCCCCGTCGTGGTCGGCTTCGGCCTGCCCGACGGCTCACAGGCGGCGCTTCGGTTCGCGGCCCGTGAAGCGGCGCTGCGCGGGGCACCGCTGGAGATCGTCCACGCCGACCACCGTCCGCAGCCACTCACCCTCGGCCTCGCACCGCCCGGACAGGCCGACCAGAGCGGCGTCGTGCGCGCCGAGCGCCGCGTCCTCGAAGGAGAAGCAGCACTCAAACGCACCCGCCATCCGGACCTGCGAACCGCCGTCCGCATCGAGCACGGCTATCCCGTCCCGGTCCTGCTGGACACCACCCAACACGCCGCCCTACTCGTGATCGGCTCCCACCACAGGGCGCCGTTACCCCGGCTGCTGCTCGGATCGGTCGCCGGAGAAGTCCTGCGCCGGGCATCCTGCCCCGTCGCCATCGTCCCCGCTGCCAGGTGATGCCTGACCGTCCTGGTCGCGCCCCGGTCGAGCCCCGAAGGCCGCTGAACCCTCTGCACGCTGTTCACCCCAGGAGCATGCAGCTCATGAGAACGAACAGAGCCTCAGCGGTCGCGGCGGTGGAAGCAGCCTTTCGTGGGGCGCGGGTGTTCGTGTCGTTCGACAGCCACCGGCGGCGCCGCGCGGTGCGTCAGGAGGGCAGGCCGGCGAGCCAGTCGGCTAGGAGCCGGTTGACCTCATCGGGGGCATTCCTGCTGGATCCAGTGGCCGCAGCCGTCGAGGAGGTGGGAGGAGACCAGGCCCGGTAGCGTGACCGGGTACGCCTTGATCGCGTCGGCCAGCCAGGTCGTGGAAGCGTCCAGGCTGCCGCCGATGAACAGGGATGGCTGGGTGATCGGGCCGCCGTCGAAGGCGGCGAGGTCCTTCCAGTCACGGTCCATGTTCCGGTAACGGTTGAGCGCTCCGGTCAGGCCGGTCCTCTCGAACTCCCCGGCTTAGCTAAGCGATCGACACCCCGGCCCCTGGTCCTCCAGGATGACATCGCGTGGACCGGCACAGCAGGCCGCCGGACGGACCGACGGCCAGGGAAGTCCGCCGCCCAGCAGCGGCGGAAGAGAAGAACGAAAGGGGGGCTCTGTCCGCATCTCGCGGAACACGATTGCACGGTGCACGGCCAACAGCTCCGCTACTCCGTGTCTCGACCCGGAGTCCCTCTTCCATTTATATGATCCCCGTTTCCGGCCTCCGGAAAACCCTGCCCCCCGCCCCGACCTTCGTGGGCCGGTCGGCCCACGAAGGTCGGGGCGTTCAGCCGCTGCCTGCGCCGGAACCGCCTGACAGGCTGGTGAAGTGCAAGGACTCGCCGGGAGGTGGCGGCCATGATCGCAGCACTGATCGGGTATCTGGGCCGGTTCACCCGGGCCACCAGACGACGGCGCGGGCAGCCGCTGCGTCGACGCGATCCCGCGCCCGAGCCGTGGTCCTCTGCCGGTAACCTCCCCGCCCCCGCGGACGCCGCAGCGGCGAGCGGGGACGAGACGGAGCGGCTCCTCGCCACTGCTCTGCTTGCCGGGCTGATCGCACCGGCGGAGTACCAGGAGTCGATGACCGTCCTGGCCCGCGCCGACGACGCCGGCCGACCGCTTGACGTACCGCCGTGGTGAGCCCGCGCCGACGGCCCCCACAGCCCGGAACCTGCGGGAGGACGCGATGACGACCCCACGGATCCTGTCGGGCACGGCCCATCCCACGCTCGGCGACGCCATCTCGGAGGCCCTCGGCACCGAACCCGTCGAGTGCGAGGTGGAACACTTTCCCGACGGCGAGTTTGCAGCCGACCGTCGGCCATGTGCGCGGCGAGGACGTGTACGTCGTCCAGCCCACCGGTCCCGACGTGAACGGGCACCTGATCGAGCTCCTGCTGCTCCTGGACGCATGCCGCCGCGCAGGCGCGCGCCGGATCACCGCCGTCGTCCCGTACTTCGGCTACGCCCGGCAGGACCGCCGCACCCGGGCCGGGCAGTCGGTCGGTGCCCGGGTGGCACTCGACGCCCTGGCGGCCGCCGGTGCCGACCGGCTGGTCGTCGTCGACCCGCACACCCCGGCCCTCGAAGCGATGAGCAGCATCCCCGTCGAGACGCTCAGCGCGGTGCCACTGCTCGCCGACACCCTGGCAGAGCACACACCCGCAGCCGCCGTGGTGGTCTCGCCCGACCTCGGCGCCGTCAAACTCGCCGAACACTACGGGGCGTTGCTCGGCCGGCCGGTCGCCGTCGTCCGCAAGACCCGCCTGTCCGGCAGCAAGGTACAGGCCGAGGAACTGGTCGGCGATGTCGCCGGCTGGCCCGCGCTGATCGTCGACGACATGATCAGCACCGGCGGGACCGTCGGGGCGGCCGTCAAGGTCCTGCTGGCCCATGGCGCGGCGCCGGACATCACCGTCGCCGCCACTCACCCCCTGCTCGTGGACCGCGCCGCCGACCGGCTCGCCCGGCTTCACATCGACCGCCTCGTGGTCACCGACACCATTCCCCCGCCCCACGTCCGCACGCTGCCCAACCGCGTGCGCACCGTGGCGCCGCTGCTCGCCGAAGCCATCGCCCTGTTGCACGGCGGCGAGCCGTTGGACACCCTTCTGATGCACGGCTGACGCACGTCGCCCGACCCGCCGATCACGGCGACCCCGCGTCCGCCTCAGGCCATGTCAGCCCTTGACGACACCCAGCGGCACCAGGCGGGCGACGAGCCGGGCGAGCCCCGCGCCCTCAGTGGCGGCGGCGACCGCGTCGACGTCCTTGTACGCCTCGGGCGCCTCCTCCGCGAGCCCGCGCCACGAGGACGGGCGCACCGCTATGCCGCTCGCCTCCAGTTGGTCGCGCAGCCGCTCGCCGCGCACCATGTGCAGCGCGTGGTGGCGGCTCCACACGCGCCCGGCGCCGTGGCAGGCGGAGTGGAAGGCGTCGTTGCCGGGCAGGCCGACCATCACGTACGAGGCGGTGCCCATCGTGCCGGGGACCAGTACCGGCTGGCCGGCGTCGGCGAGGTCCTCGGGCAGCTCTGGGTCGCCGGGCGGCAGCGCGCGGGTGGCGCCCTTGCGGTGGACGCACAGCGGTCGTTCCACGCCGTCCACCTCGTGTGTCTCGAGTTTGGCGGTGTTGTGGGAGATGTCGTAGACCAGTTCCAGTCCCGCCCCGGCGGCTGTGGCGAAGGCGCGGCGGGTGGCCTCGGTGAGCAGCTGCCGGTTGGCGCGGGCGTAGTTGGCGGCTGCGGCCATCGCGCCGAGGTAGTCGCGGCCGGGTGGGGAGTCGACGGGCGTGCAGGCGAGCTGCTGGTCGGGGACGACGATGCGGTAGCGGTGCATCGAGCGGTCCATGGTGCGGACGTGGTCGGTGCACACCTGGTGGCCCAGGCCTCGCGAGCCGCAGTGGATCATGACGCAGACCTGGCCGGTGTGCAGCCCGAAGGCGGCAGCGACATCGGGGGCGTAGAGGTGGTCGACGGCTTGTACTTCAAAGGAAGTGGTTGCCGCTGCCGAGGCTGCCGACCTGGTGCAGGCCGCGTTCCACGGCCCGGTTGCTGACCTGTCCGGGGGCGGCGCCCTCCAGGACGCCGGAGTCCTCGCAGCGGTCCAGGTCGCGCGGCACGCCGTGGCCGTGCTCGACCGCGTACCGGGCGCCGCCGACCAGCAGGTCGTCCATCTCCTCGGTGCCCGACAGCTTCCACAGGCCGCCGCGCCCCATGCCGCGCGGGATGGTGGTGTCCAGGATGTCCATCAGGTGCCGCATCCGGTGGTGGCCGAGCTCCTCGCGGTCGATGCCGGCTGCCAGCAGCCGTACGCCGCAGGAGATGTCGAACCCGACCCCGCCGGGTGAGACGACCCCTCCGTGGGCGATGTCGGTGGCGGCCACTCCGCCGATCGGGAAGCCGTAGCCCCAGTGCACGTCCGGCATGGCGAAGGAGGCGCGGACGATGCCGGGCAGGGTCGCCACGTTCGCCACCTGTTCCAGCGCCTTGTCGCCCGCAGCCTGCGGCAGCAGTTCCTTGGACGCGAACACCACCCCGGGTACCCGCATCCGGTCCCGTTGCTCGATGCGGAAGCGGTACGGACTCTCCTCGACAAGCCTGATCTCCACGTCACTCATCTCCAGTCGACCGTCAGCCGCCCGGCCCGCTCGCCGACGTCGGTGCCGAGCTCGGCGCAGGCGGCGGTGAACCGCTCGCGAATCCATTCCCACTCCTCGCCGTGGGCGAGGCGGATGTGGCCGAAACCGAGGAACAGGGGCAGCGCCTCCACGCGTACCGGCGCGAGGTTCGCCGGGTTCGGCCCGTCCAGGGCGGCCAGGAACAGCAGCCCGAGGTCGTTTCGCAGCGCCGGGTGGACGGCGGAGTCGTCGACGAAGTCGCCCATGTCGTAGACGATCCGGTCGGCGACGCCGTGGAAGACGTGGCCGGAATGCCCGGCCCAGCCCCCCCCGGTCGGAGATACCGCACTCCAGGTTGAGCACGACGGGGTCGGCTTCCGCGAGTGCCTGCCGTACCTCGGCGGCGAACAGTGTCTGCGGTGTCGGAGAGCGACGCAGTTCCTCGGTCACGCCGCGCCCGAGCATCATGTCACCGGCCAGTGCCACCGCGAGCGCCATCCTTCCGCCCCGATCCCCATCGTGTTCAGACGTCGAGCGTCACCTGACAGGTCCAGCCCTCGGGGCCGCCGGTCAGGTGGAGGCCATGCAGCGAGACGGCCTTGGGCACCGCCCCGACCTGCTCGGCGGTATCGGCTTCCGCCATCGTGAAGCGGACCGACACCGCCCGGCCGTCCCCGGCGGCGCGGACCGTTTCGACCTCCGTATCGAGAGGGATCTCGCCGTCGACGTCCATCCGGTAGATGACCTCCTCCAGGACGGACACCAGCAGATCCTCGTCGCTGTCCGCCGTGACCGCGCACACGCGCTCCCCAGCTGGCCGGGCCCCGGAGGTGTCCGCGAAGCCCTCGACCGCGGCGCGCACCGCCTCACGGATGCAACCCTCCGCGGTCGGCGCCCACGCCTCCACCCGTGTGTCCGCCGTGTGCGGCACAGCCCGATGACCGCTGCGTGATCCCCGCCACCCGGTCACAACCAACAGCTCCCCTCGTGCCGATCCGCGGCCTCATACCGCCTCACCCTTCCAGGCTCATCCCGCGCACCACTGCGAGCAATCCGTACGGGGCGCTGTCGGCGGAGACGGCACGATCGTGGTTGCGGCCCGGCAACCGGTGGCCTCTTCTCGCCATGCGCCTGGTGCCGGCAAGCGATTCGGGATGCGAAGGCTCCACGACGAGGACGACCCTGGAAGAGACGACTGCCGCTCGGGGGAGTAGAACCGTGCCTGGTGGATCAACGCACCCGGCGCCATCCCGTGACGATCCGTCGGCCATCGAGCCGCGTCTGGCAAGGTTCAGAACTCACCTTACAAAGGAGGCAGCGATCGTGATCACGGCACGCGACATCATGCACGCCGGGGCGACCTGTGTGCAGGAGGGCGATCGGGGCGCAGCTACCGACCCTGGTGCGGGGCGTCTACTACGAGGGCTGGGACCCGCACCCCACACCGGTGAAGTTCGACCGGCAGGACTACCTCGACCGCTTTGGCCACGAGGCCTCCCTACCGGCCGAGGACGCCGCCCGCGCCGTCACCGCAGCGGTGTTCCTGCACATCCCCCCGGAACAGCTTGAGCACGTCTTCGACACGCTTCCGCACGATCTGCGCGCACTCGTCACCCCCGTGGTGTAGGAGCGGCGTTGGAGCAGGACGGTGGGCTGGGAGCCGGTACCAGCGGGTCATGGTGAAGCTCAGCGGCGATGCGTTCGCGGGCGAAGCCGGCTGGGGCACCGCCCCGGTCAGCCTCGTGCACCTCACCGAGGAGATCCTCTCGGTGCACGAACTCGGCGTTCAGACCCGTCGTCCTCGGCGGCGGGAACTACTTCCGCGGCCTCACGGCCGCAGCCTGGGGTATCGGCCGCACCGAGGCCGATACCATCGGCATGCTCGGCACCGTCATGAACGCGCTGCTGCTGCGCGGAGAACTCATCGCACACCACGCCACCGACGTGCGGGTCATGACCGCGACCGACATGCCCTCCTTCGCCGAACCCTTCATCCGGCTGCGCGCCCTGCGGCATCTGCGCCACCACCTGATCGTGCTGCTCGCCGACGGCATCGGCCAGCCCTACGTCACCACCGACTACGCCGCCGTCCAGCGCCCTCGAACTGGAGACCGACGCCCTGCTGCTCGCCGAGCACGGCGTGGACGGCCTCTACGGCCACGACCGGCGCACCCACCCCGGCGCCGTCCGCTACACCAGTGTCAGCCACCAGGAGGCCCTCAGTCGGGGCGTCCGGGTGATGGACACCACCGCCCTGGTCCTCGCCGCCGAACAACCACCCGACCATGCACGTCGTCGCCACCGGCGCCATGCGCGCGATCTGCCAGGGCCACGACATCGGCACCCGCATCACCGGCCAATCGCCGGAAAAGCGCCCATCGAAGGCGTGAAGCGGCAGTCTCGGGGCCCGGCAGCCCCGGTGGCAGGCCCGTACGGCCCTGTGCCGGCCCTCGCAGCGGGAAGACACTGGAGGCTCGAAGGATCTTCGGCAAACCCGGGAGAAGGTTTCAGAATGCACGGGTCCGCACGGCTGGGCAGGATCTTCGGCATACCGCTGCGGATCCGCTGGAGCGCGCCCGTCCTGATCCTCTTCCTCGGCGTCGGCCTGGCCGGGCAGACACTCCCGACGTGGGTCCCGGGCCGCTCCGCAGCCGCCTACGGCCTCGCCGGCCTGGTCGGGGCGCTGCTGCTGGCCGTGAGCCTGCTCCTGCACGAAACGGCCCACGCCGTCACCGCGCGCCGCGCGGGCGTTCGCGTCGACGACATGACCGTCTTCGCGCTCGGCGGCGTCACCCGCATGGGACGTCCCCCGAGCCCACGTAGCTGTAACGGGTGCCGGCACCGGACGGGTTCCGGGACAGCAGAACGAACAGCAGCATCATCGCGATCGCGGCGGGCAGCAGCCAACGCCGCCAGGGCTGCGGTGGGGTCGGCGCGGGCTTCGGCGGCTCGCCCGGCGGACCGGGCCTGGCCCGGCCTGTCGGATGCCGAGTCGGGAAGCGCCTCGGTGTGATCATCTGGTGCATTCGAGCCTCCGCGCCCCATCGTGCGCCACGGCGGCCACGGCGGGCAGGGCCGATCGGTCCACATGACCCGGGCTTCCGCCCGGTCCGCGTGCGAATCCGTCGCAGGAGAACGATCCTGCAGGGGAGCGGGCGTTGCTCGGCGATGCCGTCACAGTCCTGGGCGTGCCCACCCCGGAGAACCCGGCACCGTACACCCCTGTCGAGCGACTGCCTTCGGAGTTCGTCGTCGGCCTGATCGGAAGGACGAAGCCATGGCTGAGGAACCGGCCCTCGAGGGAAAGGTCGTCGTCGGGGTGGACGGCTCGGAGCAGTCCAGAAGGGCTCTGCGCTGGGCGGTTCAGCAGGCTGAGCTCACCCACGGCGTGGTGGAGGCGGTGATGGCCTGGGAGCCGCCGTTCTCCGGGTGGGGCAGTGCGGTACCGGTCGGCGAGGAGGCGCATCTGGGGGAGGTGGCACGGAAGATCCTGGCCGAGAACGTCGAGAAGGCGGTGGGTTCCCAGCCGCCGGTGGACATCCGGCTGAGGGTCGGAGAGGGCACCCCGGCCTGGGTCCTGCTTGCCGCTGCCAAGGAGCGGGCGTCCCTGCTGGTCGTCGGGCATCGCGGCCTCGGCGGTATCGAAGGCGCCCTGCTGGGATCCGTCGGGCAGTACTGCGTTCAGCACTCACCCTGCCCGGTCGTGGTCGTCCGCAGCGCTGCAGACTGACGGCCACCGCGGGCCTCCCATGAGCCGGACCGCGTCACCGGTCACTGGTCGGGCTGACCGCCCTCCAACGGGTAGGTCTTCGCCCACACCGCACCGCAGCGGCAGGCGAACTGCTCCACCAGGTCACCGTCTTCGTTCACCCCGAGCCCCTCGCGGAGCCGCACATGGACGTGGTCACTCATGGTCCACCAGCCTTCACTTCGTACTCGAAACAGGACCCCCATCATGCACGGGCGACTGCGGGCAGGGAAGGGTCGGCCCGGAGGCGTCCGCTTCATGAGACGGAGCACGCGGGCCATCGCCCCGCGCGGACGGGTTTCCGCGAGTAAGCGCATGAGCGAGCACCGGCCAAGGCTCGGGCGGGTTCCCTTCGGCACGGCCGCTGCCGCCGTGGCCGTCTACGGCATGTTCGTACGGCCACGGCTGCTGAGCTGGGGCGCGACCCACGACGAAGCCGTACGCGGCTACCCCGGCGACGAGCTCGTCCCCGACGCCGGCACCTCATCGACCATGGCCACGACCCTGCCAGCGCCGCCCGAGCAGGTCTGGCCCTGGCTACTGCAGATGGGCTGCAACCGCGCCAGCTGGTACGCCTGGGACCGACTGGACACCGGCGGACAGCCGAGCATGGACCGAGTCGACACGAGGTATGGGTACGGCCTCTGGGGCTCAACCCCGAGGAGGCCGCCGACCTCCTCCTGCGCGATCTGCGCAGTTCGCGGGCGGGGCTGGCGTCCGCCGAGGCTCAGCGGCGGCTCGTCCAGTACGGTCGCAACGAGCTGCGCCGGCGCGGCGGCCGGCGGTGGCCCGGTGAGCTGGCACGCCAGTTCACGCACCCCCTCGCCCTGCTGCTGTGGGCCGCTGCGGTGCTGCTGGTCGCGGTGAGCTCGTATGTCGTGGCCGCTGCGGTCGTCCTCATCATCTTCCTCAACGCCGCCTTCGCCTTCGTTCAGGAGGTGCACGCCGAACGTGCGGTCGAGGCGCTGGCCAAGTACCTGCCCCAGCGGGCGAAGGCCGTGCGCGACGGTTCCCCGCAGGAGATCGACGCCGCCGACCTGGTGCCGGGCGACATCGTCGTGATCGAAGCGGGCGACCGGATCCCCGCCGACATCCGCCTCCTGCAAGGAGCCATCGAAGTCGACATGTCGGCGCTGACCGGGGAATCGGTGCCCACGCTGCGCTCGGCATCGATCTTGGACGTGGACGTCCCCGTGCTCACGGCGCACGACCTCGTCTTCAGCGGTACCAACAGCACCGGCGGCGAGGCCCATGGCGTGGTCTTCGCCACCGGCATGAACACGGAGCTGGGCCGCATCGCCGCCCTGTCCGAGCGGGTCAAGCAGGAACCCAGCCCGCTCGAACGCCAGGTACGCCGAGTCGCGTGGCTGATCGCGATCATCTCGGTGGCCCTGGCACTCGCCTTCATCCCCCTGGCCACGTTCGGCATCGGGCTGTCGTTGATCAACTCCGTGGTCTTCGCCGCCGGCCTGCTGGCAGGCATGGTCCCCGAAGGGCTCCTGCCCGTCATCACCCTCGCACTCACCGTGGCCGTCCGGGCGCTCGCCACCCGCGGGGCCCTGGTCAAACGGCTGAGCGCTGTGGAGACCCTCGGTTCGACGGACGTCATCTGCACCGACAAGACCGGCACCGTCACCGAGAACCGCATGCGCCCCACCCGCGTGTGGACTGCCACAGGCTCCCTCGGACTGGACGGCGCGGCCGCACAGCCACCCGGCATTCCGCCGGACCCGGTGCTGGCCACCGTGGGGCGGATTGCCGCCACCTGCAACAACGCCCGCATCGAACCCGGGGAGGCACCGAGCGGCGATCCGACCGAGATCGCCGTGCTGCTCGCCGCGCGTGAACTCGGCGCCGGCCTCGCCGCGACCGAGCGCGAGGCCGATCGCTGCTGGCAATTCCACTTCGACCCCGAACTCAAACTGATGTCGACCATCGACCGCCACGACGGGCGACTCGCCGTCCACACCAAGGGCGCACCCGAAGCACTCCTACCGCGCTGCACGAGCTACCTCGGCAGCGACGGGCAGCAGCTGCCGCTCACCGAGCCCGACCGCGAACGCATCGCCGTCCAGGTCGACGCGTTCGCGGCCGACGGACTGCGCGTGCTCGCACTGGCCGAACGTGAACTGCCCCCCGAACGAAGGGCACCGCACAGACGCGGCGACGCCGAGCACAAGCTCTGCTTCGCCGGGCTGATCGCGATGCTCGACCCCCCGCGTCCCGAAGTTGCCGAAGCCGTCCGGAACTGCCACACCGCCGGCATCCGCATCATTATGATCACCGGCGACCACCCGCTCACCGCCGCCGCGATCGCCCAACGCGTAGGCATCACGGGCAGCTCCCCCACGGTGGTCAGCGGCGCGCAACTGGAGCGGCTCCACGAGAACGAACTGCGCGCCCTGGTGCGGCAGGAGCGCGAGATCATCTTCGCCCGCGCGTCCCCGGAGGCCAAGCTCCACATCGCCGACGCGCTGCGTGAGGAGGGGCACGTCGTCGCGATGACGGGCGACGGAGTCAACGACGCGCCCGCGCTGCGCCGCGCCGACATCGGCGTGGCCATGGGCCGGTCGGGCACGGATGTCGCCCGGGAGGCCTCCACCATGGTGCTCACCGACGACAACTTCGCGTCGATCGTCACCGCCGTACGCGCCGGGCGTCAGATCTACGACAACGTACGCAAGTTCATCATCTACATCTTCGCCCACGCGACGCCCGAGGTGGTTCCGTTCCTGTTCTTCGCGCTCGGCGGCGGCCGCATTCCGCTGCCGCTGACGATCCTTCAGCTTCTCGCCTTCGACGTCGGCAGCGAGACCCTGCCGGCCCTCGCACTCAGCCGCGAACCCGCCGAGCCAGGCCTGATGGACCGTCCGCCCAGACCCCGTTCGGAGGGTGTCATCCGAGGTCCGATGCTGATCCGAGCCTGGCTCTTCCTCGGCGCCCTGGTCGCGGTGCTCCAGATGGGAGGGTTCTTCTACGTGCTCACCAGGTCGGGTTGGAGCCCGGGCGCTCCGGTGGGACCGGGACAGCCGCTGCACCACGCCTACCAGCAGGCGACGACCATGACCTTCCTCGGCATGATCGCGGGGCAGATCGGCACCGCGTTCGCCGTGCGTACGCAGCGCGCCTCACTCCGCTCGGTGGGCATCCTGTCCAACCGCTACCTGCTGGCGGGAATCGCCGGGGAACTCCTGCTCGCGGCCGTCTTCGTCTACACCCCGCCGTTCCCGAAACTGCTGGGCACTGCTGCCCTGCCGACGGGCGACCTGCTGCTCCTGCTGCCCTACCCGTTCATCGTCTGGGGCGCCGACGAACTGCGGCGCTACCTCATCCGACGGCGCGAATCCGGCACACCCCAGCCCGGATAGGAGAGTTCGCGTCAGCATGCGGCGCAGCGCCACCTCCTATACGCGCTACGCGAGTTCGAGAAGTTCTACAACGAGCACAGGCCACACCAGGGCATCGCGAACGCCCGACCCCTCTGCACCCTTCCCAAGCCAATCGATAACCCCGAGCACATCGCTCGCCTCGACATACGCCGAACCGACCGGTTCGGCGGCCTCCTCCACGAGTACCAACATGCGGCCTGAGCAGGGCGGATGACCTTTTCGGCGAGGGCAGCGAGCAGCGACAGCATGACCTGGCCCGTGTCCTTCTCGGGGGCGGGCCTTGTGAATCTCCGGGTGCGGCCACCGAGAAGGGTTCGGGTGCCGGCGCAGACGCAGAGGCGCCCCGCACGCGGGTACGTGCGGGGCGCCCGCTCATGTGCTGCTGTCAGGCGGGGCGGATGTGCTCCGCCTGCGGACCCTTCTGGCCCTGCACGATGTCGAAGGTCACCTTCTGGCCCTCCAGGAGTTCACGGAAGCCCTGGGCGTCGATGTTCGAGTAGTGGGCGAACAC
>NZ_JBSFJV010000134.1:0-15585 GCF_053598235.1 Kitasatospora sp. NPDC001159 | reverse complement strand
CCAAAGCCCCCCCCACAACACACCCCCACAAACCAAAACACCCGCCCGCCGCCCCCCCCCCCCCCCCCCCCCCACGGCTGTGCCGACCTGGTCTCGATGGCCCGCCCGCTGCTCGCCGACGCCGACTTCGTCGCCAAGGCGCGCGACGACCGCGCCGACGCCATCAACACCTGCATCGGCTGCAACCAGGCCTGCCTGGACCACACCTTCAGCCTTCAGATCACCTCCTGCCTGGTGAACCCCCGCGCCTGCCACGAGACCGAACTCGTGCTCTCCGCCACCACGTCGCGCAAGCGCATCGGCGTCGTCGGAGCCGGACCAGCCGGGCTCGCGTTCGCCGTCTCCGCCGCCGAACGCGGCCACGACGTCACCCTGTTCGACGCCGCCGAGAGCGTCGGCGGGCAGCTGAACATCGCCCGCCGCATCCCCGGCAAGGAGGAGTTCAACGAGACGCTGCGCTACTACCGCACCCGGCTGGCCGAGTTGGCCGTCACCCAGCGCCTCGGCGCCGTCGTGACCGCCGAGCAGCTCGCCGCCGAGGGCTTCGAGGAGATCGTCCTCGCGACCGGCGTCACGCCCCGAACTCCCGTTGACATCCCGGGAATCGACCACCCCAGCGTGCTCGGCTACCTGGACGTGCTGCGTGACGGCGCCGCCGTCGGCGAGCGGGTCGCCATCCTCGGCGCGGGCGGGATCGGCTTCGACGTGGCCGAGTTCCTCACCGACCAGGGCGATGAGGCCAGCCTCAACCCGCCGGTGTTCCAGGCCAAGTGGGGCATCGACCCGGAGTACCGCGAGCGTGGCGGACTCCGCACCCCCGAGCGTCCGAAGCCCCCGCGCAGCGTCCACCTGCTGCAGCGCAAGACGACCAAGGTCGGCGCCGGGCTCGGCAAGACCACCGGTTGGATCCACCGCACCGAGCTCAAGCACCGCGGCGTCGCCATGGTCGCCGGCGCGAGCTACGACCTGATCGACGACGCAGGGCTGCACTTCACCGTCGACGGCGAGCGCCAACTCCTGCCGGTGGACACCGTGGTGCTCTGTACCGGCCAGGAGCCGCGCCGTGACCTGTACGAGGCGCTGCGCGAGCGCGGCGTGGCGGTACACCTGATCGGCGGCGCCGACGTGGCCGCCGAGCTGGACGCCAAGCGGGCGATCAAGCAGGGCACCGAGCTGGCCGCGAGCATCTGACCCCAGGTGGCCGGGCCACCACCCGGCGTGCCGGGCCCGCAGCGCACCGCGCTGCGGGCCCGGCCGTACCCCGGTCCGACCTGGGGCGGATCCGCGCCCGCGCGCCCCGCCCGGCCCCCGGTGGGACACTGGTGCCCTGTCCCTACCCGAACTCTCGACCGGGGGCCGGCATGTCCCTCCCGAGACCTCTCCACGCCCTCACCGCCGCGATCCTCGTCGCGGCGGCCGCCCTGGGGCCGGCCCAGCTGGCATCGGCGGCACCCGCTCAGGACCTCCCCTCCGCCGACCAGCTGAAGTCGGCGCTGCTCACCGAGAACGACCTCGGCCCCGACTACATCGAGGTCCCCTCCACCGAGAGCCCCGGCCCGAGCGAGAACCCCACCCCCGTCAGCGGCTGCGACGCGCTCAGCGCCCTGGTCAACATGAACGCCACCGCGCCCGACCCCACCACTCCGCGCGCCGAGACCGAACTGGACGGCCCGGACGGCAACCCGATGGTGACCCAGTCCCTCACCGCCGAGGACTCCGACGAGCTCACCACCGACTTCACCACCGCCACGGAAGCGTTCAAGACCTGCCACACCCTCACCTTCAACGCCGGCACCACGGACTCGGTGACCTTCACCGTCACCCCCGTCACCCTCGGCGACCGCCCCGACGCCCCCGCCGTCCGCCTCGACGGAACCCTCGCCGGCGTCCAACTCAACGCCTACATCGGCATCGAGCGCTTCGGCACCGTCGACATGGCCTTCGGCTTCTTCCAATGCGGGGGCAGCGACTCCCAGGCCGCCTCGATGCAGTACCGCACCGCCGTCGCCAAGGTCGAGCGCACCCTCGGCACCACCGCGGGCAGCACCACCCCGCCCACGGCCGTGGCGACGGCGGGGATGTCCGTCTGACCGCACCCCTGGGTGAAGGGCAAGCCGCGGCCCCCAGGCGACGCCCGAGCAGGGGCTGTACGCGATGGACCGGATGATCGCGTTGGCCCAGTTCGGCCAGCAGGACTACGAGCGGATCGGCACGCTGTTCGCCGACTACACGCCGGACGAGACCGCGGTGACCGCCGACTGGTTCACCCGGGCGCGGGTGGTCCTGGCCGAGTCCCTGGACGAGATCCGCGCCGAGACCCCGTAGCGGCGCGAAGCGCGGAAAGCCCCTGGTGCCCGGCCGCCGCCGAGTGCCAGGGCTTTCCCGTAGGTCCCGCCCGCAGCCGACCTACGGAATGAACTTCACCTCCGGGAAGCGCGGCGAAGGCCCGTCCAGCAGGTGCCCGCGCCGGTGGCGCAGGTGCAGGTCGAAGAAGGCGAGCGGGTAGGCCTGCTGGATGAGGATCCCGCGCCCGGGGTCGAGGGTGCCGACCTGCTGCTGGATCTGCTGCTCGCTCATCCCGAGCAGCTTTCCCGCCTGCGGGATCAGCGTCATGTTGTCCCCGTACGAGTTGTGGACGGCGCCGTCGGCCTGGATGGTGCGCCGCCAGCCGCGCAGGTGGGTCCAGAAGGTCTCGGCGTCCGATCCCGGGGTGCGGGGCCAGACGGCGGTCATCATCAGGAACGGCCGGTCGAGGTCGGTGGTGATGGTCGGGATCATCGGCCCGTCGAGGCTCAGTCCGGCCCGGACGCGCGGGTCGACGACCGTCGTCTGGGCGGTGACGCTGCCGCCCTTCGACCAGCCGAACATGCCGATGCGCTGCGGGTCGAGGGCGCCGAGCAGGCCCTCGGGCAGCTCGCGGCGGTCGGCGTCGGGGTTGCGGCCGACGGCGAGGTCCTCCACGCAGTCGAGCACGAAACGGAAGTCCGGGATGTAGGCGCGCACACCCGTGTCGACCTTCGGGTCCCTGGAGGGGGTGACTGCCGGGCTGTCGGGGAACTGGGTGAAGGCGTCGTGGGGGAGGTCGACGGTGACCACGACGTAGCCGTGGCTGGCGAGCTCCTGGACGGTGATCGTGTGGTCGCCGCGGTGGCTGTGCGCGCCGTGCGCGTAGACGACGACGGGCAGCCGGTGGCCGCTGCGGTGGACGGGCGCGCCCACGTGCCCGGAGGTGAGCGGGGCGAGGGCGAGCGGGAGGGGGAAGCCGACATCGTCGAGGAAGAGCTGCATCGGGCCGTCGGCCAACCAGGGTGCGAGCGGGAAGTCGTCCGCCTGCCGGGCCGGGTACCAGACGCTCGCCATCAGCTCGCGGTATCGGCCGGCCCCGGCGGCCGGGTCCGGCCGGGAGGTGTCGCGCAGGTGCAGGGCGACGGTGCCGACGGGGTGCGGGCCGGTGGGCGCGGGCAGGGTGAGCCGGGCGGGAGCGGTTGTCGGCGAAGCGGGCGAGGAGGCCCAGGAGGTGGAGGCCAGGCCGAGCGGGGCGGCTGCGCCCAAGGCCAGGGTGGCACCCAGCATGCGACGGCGGGTCAGTCCGTTTGAACCGGTGAACGGCGTGGTGTCCATGCGCGGAACGGTGTCACGCGGCGCGGGCGGGCGGCATCAGTCCGCCGATTGATCTCCCGGCCGCGCGCATTGGCCCACGGGTTTACATCGCCAGGCTGATGCGGGCGCCGGGCCAACGGCTACCCTCCGGGTATGGCAGAGCGATTGAGCACCGTGGTGCTGATGTGCGGCCTCCCGGGCGCGGGCAAGACCACCTACGCCAAGGAGTTGGAGCGGCGCGGCTACGTCCGGCTCTCCATCGACGAGGTCGTCTGGCAGCGGATCGGGCAGCGCGACGCGGGACGGGTGCTGGAGCCGGCGGCCTTCGACCGGCTGAAGGATCAGATCCGGGACGAACAGCGCCTGGAGCTGGTCGAGTTGATGACCACCGGCCGCGATGTCGTGGTGGATCGCGCTCACCACCACCCCATATCCGATGCCGCCAATCGATGCGGACACCGTAGGGCCGGTGTGCGGGTTGCCGCCGCCGAAAACCGACTTCTGCCCGGGATCGTCCGGACCGCTGCTCGGCGCCAGTCCGCCTCCGCGAAGCGCCCGGTCTCAGGTTCACTCGTTCAGGTTGTATCTGATGTGACGTCAGCCAATTCGCTCCTTTCGTGATCAGGATGCAGGGCGGCGCCCGTTCGGGGCGTCCCTGGTGTTCTGGAAAGGGTGGTTCGTATGACCTCTGCAAGCGGAGAGCCGATTCCGTCGATCACGGACGCGACACTCGACGACATTGCCAGCAACGGCATCTGGGCCGGTGCGGGCCTCGACATCAACCCGGCGGCCCTCGACGTGGCCAGGGCCCTGCTCGCGGCGCTCCGGGGCGAGGCGGGAGTCGCGCTTCCGCCGGAGCTGGCGCAGTTGGTGGCCGACGTCCGCCAGCGCGTCACGATCGAGGTTCAGGGCATCCCGGCGGACGGGATCCGACTCTCGGCGCTCACGGTCAAGCTGAACGGCTCGGACCCGCGGCCGCTCGTGGTCATGCCCGCCGGCTGGAACCCGTACGGCTGGCTGCCGTTCATGTACTCCTACCTCACGCTGGCGTCACGCGGCTACCACGTGCTGGCCTACACCCCGCGCGGCATCGGCAAGCCGGGGTGGTTCTCCACCTCCGAGGGCTACGTCGACGTCGCCGGGCCCGAAGACTGGGCCGACGGATCGGCGGTGCTCGACTTCGCCGAGCAGTACTTCGACCCGAGCCGGATCGGCTTCCTCGGCGAGTCCTACGGCTCCGGGATCAGCCAGCTGGTCGCCGCGCACGACCGGGCCAACCGCGTCTCCGCCGTGGTCGCGCTGAGCACCTGGGGCAACCTGGCCACCAGCCTGTACGACAACGGCACCCGGCACACCGCGGCCGTGGACGCGCTGATCGCCTTCACTGGCGGCGAGGAGGCGGAGAAGTTCGACCCGGAGACCCGGGAGATCCTCGACGACTTCCGGGCGGGTCGGAACCTCGACAGGGTGGTGGAGTGGGGCACCAAGCGGGCCCCGGAGTCCTACGTGGACATCACCAACGGGCGGGGCATCCCGACCTTCGTCTCCAACACCTGGCACGAGAGCCTGTTCCCGGCCGGCCAGACGATCAATACCTTCGACAAGCTCACCGTGCCGAAGCACCTGAACATGTGGATCGGCGACCACGGCGCCCCCGAGGGCTCCGGCCTGGCCGGGCTGATCGGCGGCCTGCCCTTCCCCGGGCTGAAGGTGCCGATGCAGGAGGCGTACGACTGGCTGGACCACTTCCTGCTCGGTGTCGACAACGAGGTGACAAGCTGGCCGCAGGTGAACAACCAGGTCATGTTCACCTACCAGACCAAGCCGGTCCCCGGACTCGGCAACCGGATCACGGTCCCGGCCCGCCGCGAGCCGAGCGCTTTGTTGAGCGACGTCACCACCAGCATCGAGACCTGGTACCTGAACGGCAACGGCGGCAACGGCGACGGCACGCTGACCGACAAGCAGGCCGCCGGCTGGAGCCGCAGCTTCACCGCCGGCCACGAGACTGCCGCCACCGCGATGGACGACATCATGAAGACCGGCCAGAAGGAGTGGTTCGGCAACCCCAAGTCCTATGACCTGGCCGGGTTCGAGCGGCCCCGGCTGGTCGTCTGGGCCACCGAGCCGCTGACCGGTACGGGCGGCGTGGCCCGGCGGATCCGCGGCACGGCGTCGGTGCGGCTCACCGTCCGCAACAGCGAGAAGGGCGCCACCCTGGTCGGCTACCTCTTCGACGTCGCCCCGGACGGTACGGCGCGGATCATCACCCACGAGCCGTTCACCGTCGCCGACCTGGCCCCCAACCAGGACGAGACGGTCAGTTGGAGCCTGCAGCCCGCCGCCTACGACCTGCCGGACGGCCACCGCCTCGCTCTGGTCGTCAACAGCCGCGACAAGCTGTACGCCTTCACCGGCAAAGTGGACAGCACCGCCACCATCAGCTCCCCGAGCGGAGACGAAGCCGCCCTGGAGCTGCCGCTCGGCTGATCGGCCCCCCGCCCGCAAGCGCCGCCGGCCCGCCGCTCCCCGGCGGCGGGCCAGCCGTGTGGCTGCGGCCGGTCAGCGTGCCCGAGGTACCTACCCTGCTCACCGCCAATCGGCGGACGAACCGCCTCCGCGCGGGTGTCGTCGGGGCCGCGACCGGTACGGACTGCTACCAAAGCCGCGGCCTGCCCTGGGGACGCCGCCGCGTGGGAGGCGGCCGTCAGTCCTCGGTCGGGATGAGGATCACCAGGGGTGCGCTGACCTGGCCGGACGGGGCCTCAGGCGGGTTCGAACGTCGTGTTCCGCACCAGTGCCCGCGCCTGCGGCCCGTCCATCGGGTGCGCGAACAGGTACCCCTGCCCCAGCGGGCACCCCATGGCCGCGAGCAGGTCGCGCTGGTCGGGGTGTTCGATGCCCTCGGCGATGACCCGGACGTTGAGCGTGTCGGCGATCCGGGCGATGCCCTCGACCAGGGCGTACTGCTGGGCGGAGCGGCCGAGGCCGTCGATGAAGGACTTGTCGATCTTCAGGATGGAGATCGGGAACTCCCGCAGGTACGACAGTGACGAGTAGCCGGTGCCGAAGTCGTCGATGGCGAGGCCGACGCCGAGGTCGCCGAGGGTCGCCATGTCGGCGCGCAGGCGGTCGTCGCGGCGCATCAGGACGGACTCGGTGAGCTCCAGGACCAGGGTGTGCGGGTCAATCCCGGAGGTGTCCAGCGCGTGGTGGACGACCTCCATGAAGCCGGCGTCGCGGAACTGGCGGGCGGAGACGTTGACGTTGACCCGCAGCGGGGGCCGTCCGGCGGCGGCGCGGGCGGCGGAGCTGGCGGCGTGCCAGGCGGCGGCCTCCTGGGCGGCGCGTTCCAGGACCCAGGCGCCGAGCGGGACGATCTGGCCGCTCTCCTCGGCGAGGGCGATGAACTCGTCGGGCAGCACCATGCCGCGCCGGTCGTGCGGCCAGCGGACCAGGGCCTCGAAGCCGACCAGGTCGCCCGTGCTCAGGTCGACGATCGGCTGGTAGTACAGCTGGAAGGCCGATTCCGCGATGGCCAGGTCCAGGTTCTCGTTCAGCTCGTGCCGCTCGACCAGCCCGGCCTGCAGGGCGGGCTGGTAGTGGCACCACTGGCGGCGCCCGGCCGCCTTGGCCGAGTAGAGCGCGAGGTCGGCGTGGGTGAGCAGTTCGGCCGCGTCCACGCTGTCCTCGGTGGTCGCCACGCCGATGCTGGCGCTGACCCGGACCGCGCCCGCGCTGAGCTTGAACGGCTCGGCGAACACCGCCAGCACCCCGGCCGCGACGGTGTCCACGTCGGTGGGGCAGAGCGCGTCCTCGACCAGCACCGCGAACTCGTCGCCGCCGAGCCGGGCGGCGGTGTCCGAGCTGCGCAGCGCGGTGGAGATCCGCAGCGAGACGGCGACCAGCAGTTCGTCGCCGACCGCGTGGCCCTGGGTGTCGTTGACCACCTTGAAGTCGTCCAGGTCGATGAAGAGCACCCCGGTGACGGCCCCGCTGCGCTCGCCGCGGGAGAGCGCGTGGCCGACCCGGTCCTGGAACAGCACCCGGTTGGCGAGGCCGGTCAGCGAGTCGTGGAAGGCCCGGTGGGTCAGCTCGCGCTCCATCTGGCGCTGCTCGGTCACGTCGCGCAGGGTGAGCACCAGGCCGCCGACGGTCGGGTCCTCGCGCAGGTCGGTGTAGCGGACCTCGACCTCGATCGGGGTGTGGTCTTGGCGCAGCAGTCGCCAGTGCTCGCGCGGCTGGTCGCCCCGGGGCGGGTCGGCCGGGCCGCGCATCCGGGCCAGTGCCTTGCCGACGGCCCGGCTGTCCTCGGGCGGGACGAGGTCGGTGAGCAGGGTGCCGTCCAGGCTCGGGCAGCCGAGCACCCGCTCGGCGGAGGAGGAGGCGTAACGCACGCCGTCGTCCTCGTCGAGGATCAGGATGACGTCGCTGGCGTTCTGCACCAGGGTGCGGAAGTACAGCTCGCTGTTGCGCCGGGTGACCTCCTGGCTCAGCACCACCCGCTCGACGGCCAGCGCGGCCTGGGCGGCCAGGATCTCCAGGGAGCCCCAGAGGCTGGTCAGCTCCTGCTCGGTGCCGGTGACCACCAGTGCGCCGATCACCGGGTCGCCGGAGGGCCGCTCGGCCAGGGTGAGCGGGCAGACCAGGGTGTAGGGCATCCGGCCCAGGTGGTCGGGGAGGTTGACGGACCCGACGGGCAGCAGCCGGGTCTCGCGGTCGGCGGCGAGGGCGAGCACCTCGTCGTCGGCGTCCGACGGCGCGGGGTGGTGGTGCGCCGGATCCTGCCCGGCGTGCCGCACGTGCAGCACGCCCGACCCGGCCCCCGGCCCGCCCCCCGACCCGGCGCCGGACTCGGTGACGGCGAGCAGGGCGACGTGCCCGGGCTCGGAGGGCATCAGTGCGCAGGCGGCGGACTGGACGGCGTCCGCGACCTCCGGCACGGTGACGGCCGCCGTGAGCCGGGCGCCCGCCTCGCGCAGCGCCCGTTCCCGGGCCGCCGCCTGGCGTCGGGCGACCACGACGACGGCCAGCCGGGCCAGCACCAGCAGGTAGAGAAGGGCGGAGAAGGCGCCGATCACGCCCGCGTTGCTGGTGTTCCCGGCCAGTGACTCGATGATCAGGATGGCGGGCGCGATGAGCGAGGCGAGGGCGAGCAGGGCGAGCCGGGAGGCGGAGAGGTCCGGCTGCTGGGTGGGGACCGGTCTGGTCAGCTCGACCATCGAGGGGTGCAGCGCGGCCGCGCCCCAGGCGGTGTAGAAGGCGGCCCAGCCGAGCTCCACGCCGGTGCCGATCTGCCAGGTGCCGTGCAGTTGGATCAGCCCGTAGAGGATGTCCGAGGTGAGCAGGCCGAGGGCGCCGACGGTGAGCAGCCGCAGCGAGCGGGAGTTGCCGCCGCGCGGGGTCAACAGCCGCAGCAGCAGGGCGAGCACGACCACGTCGCCGAGCGGGTAGGCGATCGAGACGGCCTTCTGGAACCAGGTGAGGTCCGGGTTCCGGGCGTACGGGAGGATCAGGTAGATCCAGACCAGCAGGGCGAGGCCGAGGGTGATGATCAGCGCGTCCAGCAGTCCGGCGCGGTCCTGACGGGCCGTTCGCCAGCGGATGAAGCCGAGCAGGCCGACCGCGTACAGCAGGAACTCGGCGAGGTAGAAGCCGTCGGCGACGGACGGGAACGGGTTGTTGAGGTGCAGGATGTCGAGTTGGAGGGCCTGCACCGCCTCGCCCGTGGTGAAGCTCAGGTTGGCCAGCGCCAGGACGTACCAGAACAGCGGGTGCCGGGGGTGGTTGAGCCGCACGCCGACCACGATGGCGGCGACGCCGCCCAGGCCCGTGCTCGTCCACCAGATGATCCGCAGACCCGGGTCGGCGAAGTAGATGCCGGTGAACAGCACCATCCAGAGCAGGTAACAGGCCATCAGGCGTTGTCGCCGGCGAGTCAACGAGGCTACCTCCTGCACGACATCACCCCGCCGGTCGGGCGGGGGAGTTCGGGCGAGGGCGGACTGTGCGCCAATGGATCAGCGGGTGGATCGGCCCACGGACGACCGTCGTCCGGCGATTTTTCGCAACGGACGTTCTCGGGGGGCCGTGAGTGCGTATAGTCGGAAATGTCGCACCTCCCAGCATTCTGCCGCTTCAGCGCGAGGTCAAGCCGGTGGACGACGCAGCCGACAGCGCACAAGGCGTACGAACGGATGTGGGCTCCGGACGTCACACCGTGGTGCAGAACGATGACGGCCAGTACGCGATCTGGCCCGGGGACTTGACCCTGCCGGGCGGCTGGCGCCCGGTGTACGGGCCGGCCGGGCGGGCCGAGTGCCGGGCCTGGGTGGAACGGGACTGGCGGGGGACGGAGACTCCGGCGGCCCGGGCGGGGTTCGCACAGACGGTGCACGGGCTGTTCCGGGCGCGGGCGGCGCACGACCCGGAGGCGGTCGCGGTGGTGGGCGAGGGGGCGGGCCAGGAAACCACACTCAGTTACCGCGAGTTGGACGAGCGCAGCGACCGGTTGGCGGGAGCGCTGCGGGCGCGCGGGGTGGAGACGGGGCAGGTGGTACCGGTCTGCCTGGGGCGAAGTCCGGAGCTGGTGGTGGCCTGGCTCGGGGTGCTCAAGGCGGGTGGGGCGTTCCTGCCGCTGGACCCGGCGCACCCGGAGCGGCGGCTCGCGGGGCTGGTGGCGGACTGCGGGGCCCGGGTGGCGGTCACGGACGGTCGCGCATTCGACGGCGTGGAGTCGCTGGGGCCGGATACCGCCGGGGAGTCGGTCCCGGACGACGGCGCCACCCCGGACGATCTCGCCTACCTGATCTACACCTCCGGCACCACCGGCCGGCCCAAGGGCGTCCCGGTCACCCACCGTTCGCTGGTGTTCACCCTCGACCGGGTGGTCCACGCCTACGGTCTGGTGCCCGGCGAGCGGGTGCTGCAACTTGCCGCGCTGGGGGCGGACACCGCGCTGGAGCAGGTGTTCTCCGCGCTGCTCCCCGGGGCCGCGGTGGTCCTCGGCGGCGAGGGCGGGACCTGGGCGCCCACCGAGCTCGTCCGGCGACTGCCCCGGCTCGGCCTGGCCGTCGCCGACTTCACGCCCGCGTACTGGCACCACCTGCTCGACCTGCTGCCGCCCGGCGGCCCCGGACCGGAGGGCCTGCGGCTGGTGGTGGTCGGCGGGGATGTGGTGCACGCCGATGACTGCCGCACCTGCCTGCACCGGCTGCCGGGGGTGCGGCTGCTCCACGCGTACGGCGTCACCGAGGCCGCCGTGACCTCCCTGCTCTGCGAGGTCACCCCGGACCTGCTGGACACCCCGACCTCCCCGGTGCCGATCGGTCGGCCGATGCCCGGCGTCCGGGTGCACGTGCTGGACGAACGGCTGCGGCCGGTCAGGCCCGGCGAGAAGGGCGAGATCCACCTCGGCGGGCCCGGCCTCGCCCGCGGCTACTGGCGGCAGGTCGGGCTCACCGCCGAGTCCTTCCTGCCCGACCCGTACGCGCCGATGCCGGGCGAGCGGATGTACCGCACCGGTGACGCCGGGCGCTGGCGGGCCGACGGGCGGCTGGAACTCCTCGGACGCTTCGACGACCAGGTGAAGGTGCGCGGACACCGGGTCGACCCGGCCGAGATCGAAGCCGTCCTGGCCGCCCACCCGGACGTGCGGCAGGCCAGGGTCGCCGCCGACGGCAGCGCTCCGGACGGCAGCCGGTCGCTCACCGCCTACTACACCCTCGGCGACCCGTCGCTGCGCCCCGAGCGGATCCGGGCGTTCCTCGCGGAGCGGTTGCCCGAGTACCTCGTCCCGGCGGAGTTCGTGCCGTTGGAGGCCATGCCGCTCACGGCGGCCGGGAAGGTCGACCGGCGCCAGCTGCCGCACGCCCCGGTGTGGGCGGCCACCACCGGAGAACCGGTTAGCGCCGAGCCGAGGACCGGAGAACCGAGGACCGGAGAGCCGAGCAGCGCAGAGCCGAGGACCGGAGAGCCGAGCAGCGCAGAGCCGAGCGCCGTGGAAGCTGCCGTCGGGCAGCTGTGGGCGGAGCTGCTCGGCGCCGAACTCGTCCGCCCCGACGACGACTTCTTCGTCCTCGGCGGCGCCTCGCTGCTCGCCATGGAGATGCTCGCCCGGGCGCGTCTGATGTTCGGCCTCGACGTCACCCACGTCCGCACCCTCACCCGGGCACTGCTCCGCTCGCCCGTGCTGCGCGAGTTCACGGCCGCGCTGCAGACCGCCCGCGCAGGCGGCGCCCAGTCCGGAGAGGCCGCCGTCGACTGGCACGCCGAGGCCCAACTCATCCACGCCGTCAAGCAGTCCTGGAGCCCGGCGCCCTGCCGGGTCGAGCCCGCCGAGATCCTGCTCACCGGTGCCACCGGCTTCTGCGGAGCCCACCTGCTGCGCGCCCTGCTCGCCACCACCAAGGCGCGCATCCACTGCCTGGTCCGCGCCCCGGACGAGGAACGCGCGATGGAGCGGCTGCGCGCCGCCCAGCAGCGCTTCCTGCGGCGCGACCTCGTGGACGCCCGGGTGGTGCCGCTGGTCGGCGACCTCACCGCCCCCGGGCTCGGCCTGACCTGCCATCAGTTCGACTGGCTGGCAGTACGCCTGGACGCGGTGTACCACCTCGGCGGGCTGGTCAACTTCCTCTACCCCTACCACCAGCTGCGCGCGCCCAACGTCGGCGGCACCCGGGAGATCGTCCGGCTCGCCGGACACAGCCGGGGCGTACCCGTGCACTACCTCTCCACCCTCGCCGTGCTCGCCGGGTTCGGCTCCGCCGGCGTCCGGGAGGTCACCGAACGCACCCCGCTCGCCCACCCCGAACGGCTCGGCGTCGGCTACGTCGAGAGCAAGTGGGTCGCCGAGCAGCTGCTGCACAACGCGGCGGGGGAAGGGCTGCCGGTCACCGTCCTGCGCACCAACGACGTCACCGGCGACCTCGCGGCCGGGGTGATGAACACCGGCACCGAACTCTGCGCGCTGATCAAGTACTTCGCCGACAGCGGCACCTACCCGGACGTGCGACTCCCGTTGGACTTCGTCCCGGCCGACCGCTTCAGCCGCGCGATCGCCCACATCGCCGCCCACGCACCCGCCGACGGCGAGGTCTACCACCTCACCTCACCCCAACCGGCCGGGCTCGACGACCTCGCGGACCGACTCCGGGCGCGCGGCCACCGGATCGCCGAACTGCCGTACGGGGACTGGGTGCAGCGCCTGGTCCGGTTCGTCGCCGCGCATCCGACCCACCCGATCACACCGTTCGTGCCGCTGTTCGTGGACCGTGCACCGGGGACGGAACTGTCCATCAGCGAGCTGTATTTCAAGCCGGTGTTCCCGCGGTTCGACCGGGCGAACGCGGAAGCGGCGCTGGAGGGGAGCGGGATCGAACTGCCGGACGTGGACGCCGGGTTGCTGGACCACTACCTGCGGCGACTGGAGGCGGAGGGGTTCCTCTGAGTGCCTTCGACCAGCTGGGCGCCCAACTCGGGCCCGGAGAGAGGCCGGTGGCCTTCGGCGGCACGCTCGGACCGGCGGAGCTGCTCGCGGCGTACCGGCGCGGTCTGTTCCCGCTGCCGGCGGCCGACGTGTACACCGGCGCGTACAACGAGGCGCTGTACGGAGAGGCGGTCGAGTCGGGCGAGCTGCCGGTGCTGCCCGGCGGGGAGGACCCGTACGCGCTGGCGTGGTGGTCGCCGGACCCAAGGCCGGTGCTGCGCCCCGACGACGTACGGCTGCCGCGCCGGCTCGCCCGGCAGCTGCGGGGCGCGGTGCGGTGGTCGACGACCGCCGACCGGGCCTTCGGCGCGGTGCTCGACGCCTGCACCGAAGGGCGCCAAACGACTTGGCTCACAGCGGAGTTGGCCGAAGCGCTGACAGAGCTGAACGCGCAGGGCGCGGCGCACAGCGTAGAGGTGTGGGAGGGGGAGGAGCTGGTCGGCGGGGTGTTCGGGGTGGCCGTCGGGTCGGTGCTGAGCCTGGACTCGATGTTCCACCGCCGCCCGGACGCCGCCCGGGTCGCGGTCGCCGACCTCGGGGCCCGGTTCGGCGCGGCGGGCGGGCGGCTGCTGGACGCCCAGTGGGACGGGCCGTACGTCCGCAGCCTCGGCGCGGAGCCGATGGCGCGCTCCCGCTACCTCGCCGAGCTGGCCGGGGCCGCGTCGACCGGCCCGCTGACGGGTGATCGGCTGCCTGTGACGCGGCTCCTCTGACCTGCGGTTTCGCACCGCCTTGGCCTGTCTTCGACAAACATATTCCTCGTCAGTAACATGACGTTGCGTGTTCAAAGCCTCGATAGGCAGGGCCGCGCCCACTGCCCTGCTCACCCTCATCCTCGCCGGAACGGCCGCGTGCGGGCCGACCGGCCCCGGCACCACCACCCCGCAGGCCGCCGTCGAACCGGCCGCCGCCACCAGCACTGCCGCGGGCACCAGCGCGACCGCCGCCGGGGGCAGCCCGGCCGCCGCCGCGGCCGGCGGCACTCCGCGCGCCCGCGCCGGAGCCCCGGCCTCGGCCAGCCCGTCCACGGGCACCGCGCAGGTCACCACCGCGCCGGCAGACGACAAGCAGGCCGCGATCGGCAGCCCGGGCAAGGACGGCGGCGCCGTCACGGCCGCCACCAAGGCCCTCCAGCTCACCGCGTACGACCCGGGGAAGGGCACGGCCGTCCTGACGGCCTCGGGCCCGACCGCCTCCCCGACGGCCTCGCCTTCGGCCGCTCCCTCGACGGCCGCCCCCTCGGCGTCCGTCACCTCGGCCGCTCCCTCGGCGTCCGTCACCTCGGCCGCTCCCTCGGCGTCCGCCACCGCGGCCCCCAGCGCGAGCGCCACCGCCGCGGCCGCCGCCGTCCAGCCCGGCCAGCTGATCGCCAGCCCGCCCACCGCCGCCGCGCCGCAGGGCGCGCTGGTCGCCGTCACCGCCGTCAACCAGGCCGCGGGCAACACCCTCAACCTGACCACCCGCCCGGCCACCCTCTCCGAGCTGCTCGGCAGCACCGAGGCGGACGGCCAGGTCCCGGTCGACGTCCACGGCATCAAGGTCACGCCGCTGGTCAAGGACCTCAAGGCGACCGTCGGCGCCGACCTCAACGGGGTGAAGGCGGACGCCTCCGGCACCCTGGAGGTCAACGTCAAGGCCCCCGTGCCGCTGCCCGAGGGCGCGAGCCTGGACGCCTCCGGCTCCCTCCAGTTGCACCCGGCCGTCCACTTCGCCTACCACGGCGCGCAGGCCGGCAGCCCGCGCACCGCGTCCATCGGCTTCGACCTGGGCGCCCACGCGCAGTGGAAGGTCACCGGCGACGTCGCCCGCAACACTGGAGCCGCGCCGATCCGGGTGCCCTTCGCCAAGCTGCAGGCCAGCCCGGTGCTGACCGTCGCGGGCCTGCCCGTGGTGGTCAACCTCGGCCTCACCTGCTACCTGGAGGTCAGCGCCGACGGCCAGGTCCACCTGGAGACCGAGCAGGACGCCGCCGGCACCTGGACCGTCCACGCCGACTACACCGGCGGCAAGGGCTGGACCTCGTCCACCAACGCCGACACCAAGGTCTCCCCGGTCCACGTCCGCCTCAACGGCAAGGCCGCCGTCCGCGCCGCCCTCGGCGCCGAGGTCAGCGTCGGCCTGTACGACACCGTCGGTGTCGAGGCCACTGTCGCCCCCTACCTGAGCGCCAAGGCGGAGGGCTCCCTCGCCGTGGACCTCCCCGGCAACGGTCCGCAGGTCCAGGGCAGTTGGGCCCTGGTCGGCGGCATCGACCTGAACGGCGCACTGACCGCCCACCTGAAGATCTTCGGCACCCCGATCATCGAGGGCAAGCTCCCGCTGCCGCCCTTCCACAAGGAATGGCCCCTGCTGACCGGCTCGGCGTCGCTGCCGGCCCCGCGCCCGAGCAGCACCTGATCGTTCATCACGCACTGAGTTCATAACGCACTGAGGAGTGGGATGGCTCGCTCTGCGGCACGACGCCGCGACCGACACCCTGGAGTTCGAGGACTCCACCG
>NZ_JBSFJV010000133.1:0-15776 GCF_053598235.1 Kitasatospora sp. NPDC001159 | reverse complement strand
CAGCCTCGTGTGGGCCGACGGCGGCTACACCGGCCTGCTCGTCGACTGGGCCCTTACCGCGCTCGCCCTGACCGTCGCCGTCGTCAAACGCGCCGACGACACCAGCGGCTTCACCGTCCTGCCCCGCCGCTGGGTCGTCGAGCGCACTCTGTCCTGGATCTGCCGGCGCCGGCGCTGCGTGCGCGACTACGAGCGCCTGCCCGCCCACCACCTCGCCATGGTCACCTGGTCGATGACCATCCTCATGACCCGCCGCCTGGCCCGACGAGCCGCACGCCCCCTATGAACCGGCCGCTCACGCCGCCGCGGCCCGCACGGACGCCGAGGCGAACCGGCTCCGATCCGCCTGCACCGCCCAGCCCCGCACGACCAGACGCTTCGCCTTCGCCCGCACACCCTCCACCACCGAAGCCGTCGCCTCCAGCCCGAGCAAGCGCGCCAGCCCACCAGCCGGCAACGGCTCCGCAGACGCTTCCAACACCTGCGCCAACTCCCGATAGATCGGCGGGAGAACGACCAAGCCCATACCCGGCTCCCGCACCGGCACAGCAACCCGGACCCCGCCGTCCACTCCCGCACCCGCCGGACCGATTGCCACCGCACCGCCCCGGTCGCCGGGCTCCGACCGCAACACGTCCCGCAGCGTCTCCCGGGCGATCACCAGACGCGACAACTCCGCCTCGGCCTCCCCGAGGGCAGCGGCCAACCGGGCCGCCTCGCCCCGCAGCCGCTCGACCTCGCGCCGAGCCCTGGCCTCCCGCTCCTCCACCAGCCCCAACACCGACGGCACCAGCAACCTCCAACCACAACGAAAGAGACCAACCACCACATCTCTCCCACCCAGAACGGAAGTCCACGCCACCAAACGATCACCCGATCCAGTGGTCCGCATGGTTAGTGATCAGGCTCTTACACCCCGAAGGGCTCCACCAAGAGTCAGATCCGGAGGCCAAAGGCAATCTTCAGCGCATGCTCGTCAGCATCCCGCTGACCGACGACGAGCGCCAGGCCGTCGATGACGGCCAAACCGCCTTGGATAAACTCCTCGCGCGCCTGGCCGATGTCCCCACTCCGGCCGGCCCGACGCCCCGCCAGATCGGAATACCCCCAAACTCCGCGTTGCTTCCTCTCGTCGAAGTCCGACGCAGCGCGCCATCGGGAAGTGCCAAAGGGCCGACCGCACCCGGAGTGCATCGGCGGGAGGAGGAATCGTGACACCTGGCCCCGACGCGGATGACTTGGCCAGCATCTATCCCGAACTCGGTCGGAACGGAACGCTTCAGAGCGTCCTGCAGACGGCCGTTCACCAAGCTGGACACGGGCTGGACGTGCTCCCCGAACGCGCGCCAGGCTGGTGGCGGTCCGGAGCCCGCGTAGACGGTGACAGTCGGACGACAAACGTTCTCCTCGCCATCGCAGAGCGCGCCTTCATCGTGAAGTTCTGGGAACGCGGCGTCATGATGGCCAAGGGCACGACGACCAGCTTGGACGCCGTCGTGTCGGCCATCGGCGCTTGGCAGTCCGGCGCCACCTTGGCACGCCTGAAGTCCGCCTGCCCGTTCGTCGACTACAGTCCGCTCGCCGAGGCCCACGAGCGTGGTGACGCAGTCGAGGCCCAATGGACGAGCTATCGGCATACCACAGCACGGCACGTGGACCATGGACTCATCGAGGCTGCATACGCCCAGCCGCAGCTGCGAGCCCTGTTCCCCTTCCACAGTCACCGAACGCTGAACTTCAGCCGCTGCACCGGATTCCCCTACACCCACGACGTTCCAGTGATTACTCCCGTGGACGGGAAATACCGCGTCACCTGGTGGAAAACCCGCTCGCCGCACGGGCCGGCGGACATCGGAGAGACTGACAACCCGCGTGACGCTGTTGCCCTGGTCCTCGTCCACCTTCCCTCCAACTGCGGGCCAGCTGTCGCCGGCACTGCCAAGGATCTTGACAAATCAGATTCCACATAATGATGCGGTTGACGTGGCCCTCGACGGGGCCGGAGTTCCAGCGGAGTGTGAGGCCAGCCATGACCGCGTCCCAGTCCTTGCGCAGACCTGTGGCGAATCCGCGCAGTTCGGGTAGGCGGCTGGCCTCGGCGTCCGCGGTCCACGCTCCGAGTTCCTCGTGGCCGCGGCGGTTGACGAGCATCGAGGCGAACCGCGCGATGAGGTCGCAGGCACCGTCCAACTCCGGTCAGCGGCTGCGGAGTTCCTTCAAGATGACTTGCCGGCTCTCGGACCGATGGTCGGGGTGGGTGAGGATCAGCCCGGTCACCTCGCGGACCTTGGGAGCCGGCGGGCAAATGTTCGGGTTGGCGTTGTCGCGCAGCCGGTGCACGAAACGTCGTACCGTGCGCTCGCTGACGGTCAGGCCGCGTTCGGCGAGTTCGCGGTGGAGGCGGTCGGCGCTGGTGCAGCCCTCGTTGAACCGGGCGATCAGGTAGGCGGCGTGGCCGTCCAGGCTCGTCTGACGGCCGCCCGAGGGTCCCGAGCCGACCAGCTCGTCCGCCGTGGCGGCTCGCATGAACTTCCGTACCGTCTTCGGGTCCAACCGCAGCTCGGCGACGATCTGGCTGTGCCCCATGCCCCTGCTCATCAGTTCGTGGATGGCGGCGTGGCGCTCACGGGCGCGCCGCGCCCGCGGCCCTTCGGGCAGCGCCACCTTCTCCTTGTCCGGCGTGGGCGGGACCCACTGCGAGCGCAGGCGGGCGACCAGCCGCTCGGCCGCCGCCCCCAGGTTCGCCCAGAGGTGGTACCTGTCCGCGACCTGCGTCGCGGTGCCAGCTCCGCGGGTGGCGCCATCGGCGTAGTAGACCGCGCGGTCACGGCACACCACCTCGACGCCGGGGTGGTCGGTGAGCCAGTCGGCCAGGGCGTCGGCGGATCGCTCGGGCAGGACCTCGACCGGGCGGCGGCCCTCGATGTCGATCAGGACCGTGCCGTAGTTGTGGCCCTTGCGCAGGGCGAAGTCGTCAACGCCCAGTACGCGAACCTGCCCGACAGCCGGGTCCGGCAGCGCGCGAATCAGGCGTATCAAGGCGTCGCGGCCGATCCCGACCGCCAGGCGCTCGGCCAAGCGGGCACCCGCACGGCCGCCGAGTGCCAGGGCAACGGCCTCGCGAGCCTTCCGCAGTGGCACTGTGCACCGCCCATAGCGGAACGTCAGTCCCGGGATCTGCTCGGCGAAGGTCCGCCTCCCGCACTCGGCCCTGTCGCAGAAGAACCGCCTAACCCGCAGGTGAAGCACCAGCTCCCGGCCGGAGACCGCCGTGTCGCCGATCCGCCGCTCGTAGCCGCTGTGTGCACGGTCGGACCAGCCCCCGCAGCCCGGACACTCCGCCCCCGGCGCCCGGCCCCGGGCATGGACCCGTACCGACCGACCGGCCGATCTGATCAAGTCCACGTGCAGCAGCGCGAACTGAGGGAACAGGATGGCCAGCAGATCAGCAACAGACACCCACCATGATCGGCAAACGTCGAGATCCGCGGACGGCTTTCACGAAACTCGCGCCAGAGCCGATCTTTTCCCCGGGTACGACCAGTTATGGGTCTCCATCGACGGCCAGTTCGAGTGGCACGCCGGGAAGCCCGTCACAGACCGTGACGCCCCCCGCTAAGGGCTCCGCTGCGTGGCTCGGGGTGAGTGCTTCTCTGTGCTTCTTCCTGCTCAGGCTGACCGCGCAGCAGGCGACGGGAACCGAGGTGGACGTACTGATGGGCAAGCAGGTGCGCGCAGCTGCCGGGCCGCTGATGGGACGCAGTGCGGAGCTGACGGTGGCCAGCCGCCGTCGCGCACGTGACCGCGGACTGTGCGTCCTGTCGGTACGGGCCTCCCGCGCCCACGCACCCGGCACGTCCTGCTCGGGCTGAGGGCTGTGGCCGAGGGCGCAGGTCGCGGCAGACGAGGTTACAGATCCTCCGTGAACGCGCTGACGTGGTCGGCGGCCCACTGGCGAAACGTTCGCGGGGCCGTCCCGAGAATGTCGGCCACCGCAGTGGTGACGTACGCGGGCTGTCCGACCGCCGCGCTCCACGAGGCAAGCAGCATGTCGACGACCGAGCTGAGCGCCGTACCCTCCGACAGGCTTTGGAACTCGTCCGGCGTCATCTCCTCGAATGCGATCTGTCGCCCCAGGACGTCACCGATGACGCCTACCTGCGCGGCGTGGGTCAGCGATTCAGGGCCCGTCAGGACGTAATCGCCTCCGGCGTGTCCGTCCCGATAGAGCGTTCGCGCCGCGACGGCTGCGACGTCGCGGTCGTCGACTGGTGCCGTCTCGGCAGCGCCGTAAGGCCACCGGACGACCTCGCCCGCCCGGATCGCGGATGCCCACCAGGCCAGCGAGTTCGACGCGAGCATCCCCGGCCGGATGATCGTCGACTCGAGTCCGGTGGCTGCGATGAGCCGCTCGATGTCGGCGTGCAGCACTGCCATCGGATTGGGCTGCTGGAAGAAGGGGTGCGGCGTCTGGTGAGGGGAGGAGAGGAAGACGACTCGCCGCACGTGGGCCGCCAGCCGCTCGACGACTGCCGCGGCGGTCTGAGGCGGGGCGGTCCAGACGAGGAAGACTGCACCGGCGCCGTTCAATGCGAAGCCGAGCGACTCGGGCACGGTGAGGTCGCCGGTGAAGACTTCGACCTTCGCCGGCAGCGTCACCGCTGCCTCGGAGCGATGGGTGAGGGCGCGGACCGGCACGCCCGCGTCGAGGAGTTGGTCGATGACGACGCGGCCGACTCGGCCCGTCGCCCCGGTTACGAGCACGGGAGGAATGTCTGTCTGACTCATGCCACCCATGGAAACGTTACTAGGTTAAAAAATCAACTCGGTCATAAATGTCAGGTGGTCAGGCGAGCGAGCCGACGGGGCCGCGGGCCCGCAAGAAGGAGCGGCCGCGCGACGCCATCGCCGACGCAGCCGTAGCGCTGTTACTCGGGCGGGACCCACTGCGAGCGCAGGCGGGCGACCAGCCGCTCGGCCGCCGCCCCCAGGGCGCAGCTGGAGCAAGCCCCGCAGACCGCTTGATCACACGACCGCGGACTCCACGAAACTCGGGGCAGCTCAAGGCCTCGGGGGCAGCCATCAAGGTATCGATCACCCGCCCCGGGACGGGCATCAAGGTGTCGGTGCGGCGCGGCCGGGCGCGGATCCGCTCGCGCGTACGATTCCCTGCCGTGGGCAAAGAGCAGAAGACCTTCGAGTACACCGACGGGCTGAAGGCGGCGCAGCGGGCGCTGATGGCAGTGCAGGCCGAGCGCCGTGCCTTCCTGGCCACGCTGTCGGCGTAGGGCGGCGATCTGGAGGCTGGCCTGCGGGGGCTGAGCGAGGAGCAGTTGGGGACTGAGAGAGGAATGATCAAGAGAGTCCGCACAGGCCGCTACACGGCTATCGCCCAAGGCAACAGATCCCTTGCGTGACCTGCGGAAACGCTAACTACCCGGCCTCGCGCACCGCCTCCATCCGCCGGCCGACGAGGCTTCGCCACTGAGCTTCGGGCCGGCTGCTGTTCCGGCGCGCCTCGGATGCGGGTCAGAGGGGACTTCACGGTCCGTCGAAAATCCTTTGAAACATCCTGGTGCCCTCAGGACGTCACGGCGGCCTCGACGCTACCGGTGCAGACGAAGGGGGCGGCGCTGGTGGCGGAGCCGGGGAAGGCCAAGGAGATCCTGGCCAGTGAGGGTACGGGTGGAGCCCCGGCCGGGAACGGAGTGCCCTGCGTCGACTGAGAAGGGGAGACGCCGTGAGCCGGCCGATCACCTGGCAGCGCTCCTACGCGGTGGCCGGCAGTGGTGGCTGAAGTCCGACGGCCGCGTCGGCTGGGCGCAGCTACGAACGAATCTGGTGTGACATCCTCTCCACGGACCCCAAGATCCGCTTCTCAGAAGTGTCCACAAACCGGGGTAGAGCCCAATGCGGTGGATGTCCCCACCGCGCTCGAGTGCGCGATCGAGGTCATCGCCCGCCACCGCCGCCCTGGCCGTGCGGGCCGCCCAAACGATCGCCGGTGGTGATCACCACCGCCCGGGACACGGGAGAGTGAGCCAGGTGATTGGCATCGAGGCGCGCACGTAATCAGCCGGTCAGCCGCGTGTGTGTCAGGCGCTGGGCAGTTCGTCGGGAAGTCCGTCGGCGCCGCGGTAGGCGTAGAGGTCGTCGAGGAGCTTGCGGCGGGCGGCGGGGATGCGGCTGGTGAGGCTGAAGTAGGTGCGGGCGGCGAACAGGGCGAGGCGGCCAGTGAACGGCTTGTAGAGCGGGTCGTCGCCGCTGGTGCCGTTGTTGTCGAGGGAGTCGGCGACGCGGGCGAAGCCGTACGGGACCATCTCGGCCTCGTAGTCGCCGATCGCGGCGAGCAGGGGTTTGTCGCCCCTTGCGGCGGCGGCCAGTTCGCGGCAGAGCAGGGCCGCGTCGCGCAGGGCGGTGTTGGCGCCGGCAGCGTGACGACCATGCTCGACCGCCTGGAGCGCCTCGGCTACCTCACCCGCTCGGCCGACCCCGCGGACCGCCGCAAGGTAGCCGTCCGCATCACGGAGGACGCGCGGAAGAAAGCGTGGCAGCTGTACGGCCCCTTCGCCACGGAGGGCAGCGAAGCACTCAAGGCCTACAGCCCGGAGGAACTGGCCCTGCTCGCCGGCTTCCTGCGCGACTCCCGCACCCTCTACGAACACCACCTCATCCGCATCCGCGGCCTGCCTGCACGGGGCCGCCGCCGCTGAACCGGGCCCCGGCACTCGGCCTGCTACTGCGGCCGGCGCGGCGGCCCCGCGGACAACCCCTCCGGCATCGGCATCCCTGCGAAAACGAAGACGTCCGCATTCCGCGGACCGAGCGGGCGCGAGGTCCTGGGGCAGCGCCGGCCGGGCGCCACGCCGCCCCCGGCGGCCTACGCACCCACTTCGCGCTGTCCGCTTCTCGCCAGAGGACGGCCGACGGTGTGCCGTGCCTCCGGGATGGCGACGCCGGACGGGCAGTCAGATCTCCTGATCGAGCGACCGCGTGGTCGGCCTCAGGCCGGAGGCCCGATAGAAGGCCAGGGCACCCTCGTTGAAGTCCCAGACCTGAGTGACCAGTCGTCGGCAGCCGGCGGCCCGTCCGATCTCACGCACCCCGTCCAGCAACGCCGAACCCACGCCGCTTCGTGAAGCGCCCGAATCCACGGCGATCCGCCGGAGCGAGACGACCGAGTCCGCGACGGTGAGCGCGCTGCCGTGCCGTTCGACGATCTCGGCCATTGCGTAGCCGAGGGCCCGCCCATCGGATGCTTCAGCGATGAGGAAGGTCACGTGCGGTTCCATCAACTGGTCGCTCAGCAGGGCTTCGAGCGCTTCCCGCGAAGGCCCGCCCACGAAGAGGTCGGGCCGGTGATCGGCATGCACCTGGTGCCCGAGGGCCGTGAGCGCCGCGAGCGCGGTGATGTCGCCCATGGAGGCAATACGAATGCTGGTCATACCGCATCTTCCGCCTTCGCCTGCCGGGCATGCCACGGAGTTACGGAGTCATCGCGGTGTCGGCCGCTTTCCCACGCGTGGGAGGTCAGCCACCACCCCCGCATGGCACGGCCACCGGAACCCGGATCCCGGACACGCCCCACACCGAGCCGCACCGCCCCAAGGGGCAGAGCCCACCGGCCGCGGCGGCAGCCGGCTGGACCGGCCAGGACGGCCAGGCTTCGGTGGGCGACGTCGGTGGTTCGGCGGGCCTGGTAGGCGGCCTCACGGGCGCGGTCGGCGACGTCGCGGCGGTGGCGCTCGCGGCGCAGCGCGTGCTGGAGGACGGTGTCGTGGTCGGGGTCGTAGCGCTCTGCGCGGGTGGCGGCGGTGTGGTCGTGGACGCGCTGCCACTCGGCACGGATGGTGGCTGCGGTGGCGTAGGCGGTCTCGTGGCCGGCGTCGGTGTGCCGGTCGGCGGTGCGTTCGTCGTCTCGGGCGTGGGGCAGGCCTGCGGGAGCTGTTGAGGTAGCGCTGGCGGTCGAGCCAGGAGATCAGCTCGCCGTGCTGCGTCTTGTCGGTGCGGCCGAGGTGGCCGTGCTCCAGGTGCACCGCGGCGACGGCGTGCATGCGATGCCACTCGGCCGCTCGCGGGTTGAACGCCCGCAGCTTGACCGTCTGGAGGATCTGTGCCGCGTGCCGGCGGGCGTCGATCCGCAGCCACTCGACCGGGGACTCCACCACCGTCGGCGGCTGCCCGCCCGCCCCGGCCCCGGCGGCCGCGTCGTCCTCGGAAGGCCTGCGTCGTGGTGGTGGGCTGGGGCTGGGCGCGGTGGGCGCCGCGCAGCTCGGTGATCCGGCCCACCACCCGGGCCCGTCCTGCGTGGCCAGGGCCCGCAGGACCCGCCAGATCGTGCGGAAGGAAGACGCTTCGATCTCGGTGTCGGCTTCGGCCTTGACCGCCGCGTCGTGGACGGGTTGCAGGGTGGGGACACCCGTCGACGATGGCAGCCATCGGAACGCCGTGGCTCACCCGGGAATGCGCGCCACACTGGGCGACGGCCGTACCGCGGAGCGGCCGGCCCTCGGCCCCGCCGACGCCGACATGCGCGGCGGCGAGGCCCGACTGGTCACAGGCCACGCCGTCGGCCCGGAGCGTCAGTTTGTGCCAGCCTCGGAGGTGAGCGCCTTCAGGGTGGTGTCCAACCAGTGCAGTTCGGTGCGGCTGGTGGCGCGGGCGATGGTGAGCAGGCCCTGGCGGAAGGGGTCGTCGAACTCCTCGGCACCGAGCGGGCGTTCGCCCTCGTAGAAGAAGCTGCTCGGCTCCCGGAGGAAGGCCAGGCGGCGGCGGAGGACGGCGGCCTGCTGGTCGGGGTCCTCCAGGTGGCGCAGGAAGGCCAGGACGGTGAACCAGTGGTTCTCGTCACTGATCTCGACGCCGTCGGCCTCACACAGGCGGCGGCGCAGCTCCTCCCGGCCCGTGCCGGTCAGGGTGAGGACGTGCCGCGGTGCCGCCCGGGTGCCGGGCTCGGTCTGCCGGCTCAGCAGGCCGGCCTTCTCGAGTCGCTTGATGGCCGGATAGAGCGTGCCGTCCGCGATGGGCCGGACGTGGCCGGTGAGATGCGCGACGCGCCGCTTCAGCTCGTAGCCGTGCAGCGGCTGCTCGTACAGGAAGCCCAGGATCGCCAGTTCCAACACCACGCCATCATGCCTCATCACTTCTATATATCGAAGACGATATATAGTCTTGGCGATGCTTTCGGGCGGCTGGGCAACCGGCGACCGGGCACACGACCGAGCGATTCGAGTGATCGAGTGATCGAGGAGGAGTCATGCGCGACGCCGAGGTAACCGCCGAAGGGGCGCGAATGCGCTGGGTGGAGGTGCCCGGAGACCCCGAGCGCGCCACCCGGGTCTACCTGCACGGGCTCGGCGCCTCCGCCGCGCCGTACTTCGCGGCCTCCGCCGCGCACCCCGCTCTGGCCGGCCACCGCTCGTTGCTGCTCGACCTGCTGGGCTTCGGCATCAGCGACCGCCCCACCGACTTCGCCTACACCCTGGAGGACCACGCCGACGCCGTGGCGACGGCCCTGGAGACGGCCGAGGTCCGGGCGGTGGACGTCATCGGACACAGCATGGGCGGCGCGGTGGCCATCGTGCTGGCCGCCCGCCACCCGCACCTGGTCGGACGGCTCGTCCTGGTCGACGCCACCCTCGACCCGGTGCCCGTGGGGCACGGCCGGCCCGGGGCGAGCGGTATCGCCGCCTACACCGAGGAGGAGTTCCTCGCCGGTGGGTGGCGCCAGGTCCGCGAGGACGTCGGACCGCACTGGTGGTCCACCATGCGCCTGGCCGGGCGCGAGGCACTGTACCGCAGCGCGGTGCACCGGGCCTTCGGCACCGAGCCCGCCATACGCGAGATGCTGATGGCCCTGCCGATCCCGCGTACCTACCTGCGGCCCGAGGCCGACCAGCCGCTTCCCGGCGCGCAGGAACTCACCAGGGCGGGAGTCGAGGTGGTGTCGATCCCGGACTGCGGGCACAACATCATGCTGGACAACCCGGAGGCCTTCGCCCAGGCCACCGCCCGCGCCCTGCGGGAGGTCTGACACAGCGGGAGCCGCACTGCTCACCCCTCCAGCGCGGCGAGGCGGCGGGCCATGGCGAGGAGCGCCCGCGCGCCGCGCCAGCGTGGTCGTCGGCCAGGTGCTCGGCATCGGCGGGGGTGCGGACACACTGAGTACTTTTCAACCTGAAGTTGCAGGTCACGGGGCTGGTGTGGGGCGGGGTTGGGGTGCTCGGGCTGGTCGGGGGCGTGATCGGTAGCAGGTGATCGTCTGCCGTGTGGCCGGTTCTCCGGAATCGCTCTGCCGGGCCGGGGCCGCCTCGTACGCTCCATGGGAGAGACGCGGGGAGGGGCCGTTCGTGGCGGATGTTCTGGTGTGGGTGATGCAGCGTCGGATCGTACTGGCTGACCGTGCCGAGCGGCTGCGCAAGGAGCTCGCAGAGATCGACGCCGAGGTCGCGCGGCTGGAGGCCGCGGAGGTGGTGTTCGGGCAGTTCGCCGACGCCCAGCGGGCGGGGACGACCGACGACCCGGTGATGGCCGAGGAGTTCGAGCGGGTCACGACCTCGCCAGGGGCGGGCGGGATGCTGCTGGTCCCACATCGTGCGGACGGCATGGACACCAGTGCGCTGCCTGCGGACTACCAAGCGATCATGAAGATCGTGGCCGCGGTGTCGGAGCCGGTTCCGGCCAAGGAGGTCAGCGTCAAGCTCGGCAGGGGCACCGGCCCCGGGCAGGTCGAGCCGGTCCGCGACAAGCTCAAGCGCTTGGCGGACCGGGGCTGGCTGCACCGCACCCCCGCCGGCCGCTTCACCGTCCCGCCCCTGCCTTCCGCATGACCGTCCCGGCTGAATTTCGCCGTAACAAAGTGACCCCCGGCAGGAGTTGGGGATTCCATGCGAAAGAAGTCCAGTCCCGCCGAGGGCCCTGACGGCCTTGTCTACCAGTGCCGCCTGGAGCTGTCCACCGCCACCACGACCATGGTCTCCGACCTGATCCGCGGCCACCTGAAGAAGATCGGCTCGCGCTGGCGCAAGCTCCCACCCGGGAAGATCGCCCTGATCGTCCTCGCGGTCCTGCGCCACGACCAGCGGCTTTGCGACATGGCGGGCGGCAACGACATCTCCGCCTCCACGGTGCGCCGCTGGCTGCTGGAGGTGATCGACCTGCTTGCCGCACGCGCCCCGCGCCTGGACCGCGCCCTGAAGAGAATCGCCCGAAAGGGCGGCGTCGTCGTCCTGCTCGACGGCACCCTGGTCCGCCCCCGCCGACGCACCGGGGACGAGAACCGGCTCAACTACAGCGGGAAGCACAAGGCCCACGGCCTGCTGTTCCTCGCCCTGACCGACGAGCGGGGCAACCTGATCTGGATCTCCGCAGCGAGACCGGGGCGCTCCAGCGAGATCACCACCGCCCGCCACAACAAGATCACCGCACACCTCCGGGAAGCCGGCCTCGGCGCCCTGACGGACCTCGGCTTCGTCGGCCTGGACGACGACCCCGATGACCCGGTGATCGTCACCGGCCGCAAGGCCACCCGTGGCCATCCGCTCACCGCCGCCCAGAAGGAAGCGAACAAGCTGGTCAGCCGTGAACGCGCGGCCAACGAGCACGGCTTCGCCGACCTCAAGGCGTGGCGCATCCTCACCAAGGTCCGCATGAACGTCCGGCACGCGACCACGCTCCTGCGCGCCCTGCTCGTCCTGACGAACGCCGAGGTCAGCCGCTGACGGAAGATCACCTGCCGGTGATCACGCCTCCGACCGGCCCGAGCGTCCCAACCCCGCCCCACGCCAGCCCCGCGACCTGCAACTTCAGGTTGAAAAGCACTCATTGAGCAGCCTTTGGTCGCTCGGGTGCGCTGCACGCGATGGCGGGCTCGACGACCAGGAGCACGGGCTGCTCGGCGACGTCCGCAGCCGGGTCCGCCGGCGGGCGGCCGGGACGAACCTGCGCGTCATCACCCCGGCCCCTCGCCGCCGCCCGGGACCACGAGCGCACCGCCGACCGCTACACCGACACCGGGAACGAGAACGCCGCCCTCCAGGCCGCCACGCCCGCGACGAATGGCAGTGCATCCACGACCACATCGCCACCACCGCCGCCCCGCTCTACGCCCCGGACCAGGACAGCGAACTCCAACGCAAGCTACACGCCGAACACCACCGCCTACGCCTGGGCCGCACTGCGCCACACGGTCGTGCCACGTCCCCGCCCGGGCCGCGGACGGCGTAGCGCGGACCACGCGACGGCCGCTCGATGACCCGGATCGCACACCGCCGGGGTGAATCGACGGTGTGTCAGGTCGGTTGCAGGACGGGGCCCGGGCTGCCTGATCCAGAGTGGCGGAGGGCAGGCAGTCCCCTGCCGAAAGACCCCTTCTTCCGCCTTCTGGGAGTAGATCGTGAATTTCTCTCTGTCGGCTGCCGCCGGCCAGCCAGGCTCGGGTGTGAGCGGGTGCCGTGCCGGTTCGGCTGGTCGCCGTGGACGTGCGCTGGCCGTCGCGGCCGGTGTGTTCTGTGCCGCCGGTATCGCCCCGGTGGCGCTGTCCGGGACCGCCCACGCGCAGGGCACCTGTACGGTCTCCGGCCCCACCACCACCTGTACGTTCGCCTTCACCGGCGCCGAGCAGACCTTCACCGTGCCCGGCGGGGTGTCCTCGGTGCAGGTGTCCGCCATCGGCGCGGCCGGTGCCCCCAACGACACCGGTGACGGCGGTACCCCGGGTGGGATGGGTGCCCAGGTCAGCGGCACGCTGTCGGGACTGAGTGCAGGTCAGACGTTGTATGTCGAGGTCGGCGGGACTCCCACCAACAGCGGCGGCTGCATCGGGGCAACGCGGTGTACCGGTGGGTTCAACGGGGGCGGCTCCAGCCACCAGACCGGCGGTGGCGGTGGCGGTGCCTCCGATGTGCGCACCCTGCCCCGCAGCACTCCCTTCACCACCACCGACTCGCGGCTCATCGTGGCAGCCGGCGGCGGCGGAGGCGGCTCGTTCGCCTTTTGCGACCCGGGGGGCACCCCGGGTGGCAATGCTGGGGAAGCCGGAGGCAACGGTACGTGTGGGACTGCCACCACCGGCGGCGGGCCGGGCACCCAGACCATGGGCGGTGCCGGCGGAACCCCCGGCGGGAACCCGGGCAGCCTGGGCACTGGTGGCAGCGGCACCGACAGCGTTATCGCCAGTGTCGGCGGCGGAGGCGGTGGCGGTCTCTACGGCGGCGGCAATGGAGGCACCCGTAATGGGACTGCCGCTGCCGGTGGTGGCGGGGGTGGTTCTTCCATGGTCCCGCCGGGCGGGACCGGCCCCACGGTGACCAGCGCCGCGGCGAGCATCACCATCAGCTACCTCACCCCGAGGCCAACCGTGACCACCACGTTGACGGGCTCCCCGACTCCGTCGCTTTTCGGGCACCCGGTCACGCTCACCGACACCGTCTGCCCCAACTCCACCGCGATCCCGACCGGCACCGTCACCTTCACCGACGGCGGCGCCACCCTGGGCACCGCCCCACTGGCCCCCGGCGGAGGCGACCACTGCGCCCAGGCCCAGCTGACCTGGTCGAACCTGCTGCCCGGCGGCCACACCCTGACCGCCCAGTACAGCGGCGACGCCACGTACGCGGCCCCCGCCGCGGAAAGCGCCACCCAGACGGTCAACTGCACGCGCACCGTCACCGGCTCCGTGTCCAGCGTCGCCGCCACCGGCGAGAGCACCTGCATCCTCAACGCCACCATCCACGGCAGCGTCACGGCCGGGGCGGGCACCGCCCTGTTCATCGGCAACTCCACCATCCAGGGCAGCGTCAGCTCCTTCGGCTCCACCCTGGTCGGGGTGTGCGGCACCACCGTCACCGGCTCCCTCACCGCCACCGGAGCCAGCAGGTTCGTCGTCGTCGGCGATCCCGGCGACGACCACTGCGCGGCCAACCAGATCCAGTCGTCGGCCCAGCTGAGCAACAACACCGGCGGCCTGGAGGCCATCGGCAACCACATCGGCGGAACCCTAATGGTCACCGGCAACACCGGCACCGGGCCCTTCCCCGAGGACAACCGCCCCGAGATCGAAGGCAACACCATCGCAGGCTCCCTGGCCTGCTTCGGCAACACCCCGCCCCCCACCAACGACGGCCACCCCAACACCGTCACCGGCGCCCGCACCGGCCAGTGCAGCACCCTGTAACCCACCCGGCCGAGTATCTCGCCCCTGGGTACGCCCGTCGGGTCGGTCCCGCGTCCGCTGCCGCACCCCACGCAGCGGACGCGGGTTCCTCGCGTCGCTCCATCTGCTTCGCAGACGGCGAGGACCCGCCCGACGCGCTGCGCCGGGAGCTGATCGAGGAGCTCGGCCTCGACCCGGCGGTGCTGCCCCGCGCCGCCGGCCAGGACCCCGAGATCTGCCCGCTGGTGCTGCCGGTCCCGACGAAGCGGGAGCTGGTGGCCGCGCTGGTGTCCGCCCCGGACGATCCGTGGTGGGAAACCCGGGTACTGCACGCCAGGCTCTACCCGCCCAAGGACCGCAGCGGTCGGTCGCGCGACCAGCCACCCGGCTGGGCAGCAGACGACCCAACCCCTGCACCAGCAAGAGATTCCCGGCGGGAAGTGGAGAAACCCACCGGGCGGTAGTCCGGCCCTTGGGATAGTGGGGCCATGACAGAGGCGGGCCCTGAGGGCCGGGAACGTGCGGGCGAGGGGCGACGGAAGCAGCTGGTCGCCTTGTTGATCTCCCTTGGAGCGGTAGCGCTCGGTGTCGTGCACACCGTCCGCCCAGACATGAAGATCGACGGGGCCACGTTGGTTCTGGCCGCGATTGCCGTCCTACCGTGGCTGGGTGACCTGTTCGAGAGCATCGAACTGCCCGGTGGTGCCAAGCTCCAGTACCGGCACCTGCAAGAGCGCGTGGAAGCAGTCGAGCAGCAGGCCGCCGAGGCACGACTGGCAGTGGGCGACGCCAGCCGCCAGGCGCGGGTCGCTCTGGTAGCCACCAGCGAAGGCACCAGAAGTCCCGAAGCCGGACTATCCGTCGACCGCCTCGTCCGCGAGTACACAGCCCTCCGGCGCGATGAGCCCTCGGGCCCGGCACGGACCTACCGCCAGGAGCAGATCTTCGCCGAACTGGCCAGACTCACTCCGCAACTGGCCGACTTCGACATCGCTTCGGCCCTCGGCGCCGACGACGGCGGCACCCGGTTGGCGGCCTACGCCCGGCTCTACGCTCTTCCCACGGAGGAGTTTTTGCCCGCTCTTGTGGACGCGGCCTGCTCCGAGGCGTTGTCTTTCAATCAGTACTGGGCCTTCCACGCGACCGGTTCGATCGTTGATGCCGCCGGGCCGGGGAACGTGCGGCTCGCGACGCTGCAACGTCTACGGGCTGCCCTTCCGCAGCTTCCCCAGGACAGCGACCGGGCAGGGGCACTGCGCGCGGTCATCGGACGGCTGGAGAACGCGATGGGCTGACTCCTGGCGATCGGCCGAACCGGTGCAGCACCTCGGCGAGATACCCCGCACCGCCTGACTGGCGAGGCCGTTCCGTGCCGCCCCGATGTTGACGGAGCACCGTAGTTTGCGAGTGATTGCGGGAGAACCGCAGATCTACGGCCTGGCGGTGTGAGCTTTGCCCCGTGACGTGGACACCCTGACACTTGGATCTTGACGATCCAGGAAGGGAAGTCCAGGTGGGACGTCCATCGAAGTACTCGGACGAGTTCCGTCGTGATGCCGTCGCGCTGTACCGGGCCTCGGAGGGCCGGCGCACGTTCGCGGCCGTCGCGAAGGAGATCGGGGTC
>NZ_JBSFJV010000132.1:0-15829 GCF_053598235.1 Kitasatospora sp. NPDC001159 | reverse complement strand
CCGGCCAGGATGCCGGCCGCGATCAGGGCCAACAGGATCCCGAGCACCAGCAGAGTCCAGCCCCAGGCCCGCAGATCACCCACGACGATGTGGGCGCCGTCGACGAAGACGTGCGACCGGTTGATCGCGGCGATGCCGTTCAGGCCGTTGAAGAGCGCCAGGATGAACACCAGCACACCGGCGAAGGTCACCATGCCGCTCTGACAGCAGTGGCGCATGGCGGGCTTCTCGCTCGCACCGGTCGCCGAGGAAGCAGGAGACCCCATGAGACACCTCCAGTGCGGACACGCCCGTCCCCCGGTTGATGGGCGACGGGGACTTCCGCTGCGTGGCTCCTACCGACCAGCGTAGGCCCGCACCACGCGGGGGGCGCGGCGTGTCTCGCCCTCACCAGTGAAGATCGTCAACAGTATCCGGACAGTGATCCAGCGCCCGATCTCAGCCGTCGCCGACACTACCGTCCCCACTCGCGGAGAGATCCAGGGTGCAGGTCCAGGAGTCGGCGGCCGTCCTGCCTGCAGCCCGGCACTCGGGCCGCGGCGCGATCGACGCCGGGCCGCCCCGACACCGTTGAGCGCCTTGGCCTCCGTGCCGACCGCGCGACCGAGGGAGCGCCTGTCGGTCCGGGTGTCGCAGCGGCTTCACGGGCAGCATGCCTTGACACTTGTGCCACTTTCTCTATTGTGGCAGTTGTGCCACTTTTTAGATCCTGGGGCGGTGTCCCCGGCCGTTGCCTGATCCACATCGGCTATGCGGCGACCGGGGCCTATTTCGGCTGGCGCTGGGCGTTCGTGGAGCATGGCCCCGCGTGGCAGCGCGCCCTGCACTCGCTGGCCCTGATGGCTGTGCTCGCCGCCCTGGCGCAAACGGTCAGATGGCAGCGCCGTCGCCGCAGGGGCCCGGTCGGACCGCTCCGGCTGCCGCTGCGAAACCTGATCCTGGGCAAGGTGCTGCTGGTCGTCCTGGCGCTCGGTGCCGGGCTCGTCCTCGACCGGTGGACGCCGGACGCCCAACTGATCGTGGGATCGGGCCTGTTCCTGGCGATCGCGCTCGTCGGGCCGGCCCTGCACCGGCGGCATGCCGCCATGCCCGCAGGCCTCCCGTCCCCGCAGAAACCACTGGAGGAATCCATGACCGACGCCACCGTCAACCGGGCAGTCCCGAGTGACCTGCCCGGCGTGCCCAGGCAGCGCGGCTGCCCCTTCGACCCGGCGCCCGAGTACGCCCGGCTGCGCGAGCAGGCTCCGATCAGCCGGATCTCCTTCCCCGGCGGCGGATCCGGCTGGCTGGCCACCCGGTACGAGGACGTCCGCGCGATACTGGCCGACCCCAGGTTTAGCTCACGGCTGAGCACCGCGGCGCCACACGTCCGTCCCGCGCCGGCGGCCCTGCCTGAGCAGCCGCTCCCGGGGGCACTGCTGCGCCTGGACGAACCGGAACACGCCCGCTACCGGCGCCCGGTCATGCGGGCGTTCACCGTCAAGCGCGTCCAGCAGCTTCGGCCGCGGATCCAGCAGATCGTCGACGAGCGACTGGACGCGATGGAACGGGGCGGCGGGCCGGTCGACCTGGTCGCCGAACTCGCTCTGCCGGTCACCTCGTTGGTCATCTGCGAACTACTCGGCGTCGACTACGACGACCGCGACACCTTCCACAGCCTGGCCGGCCGACTGCTGGCCATCGAATCCTCGCCCGAGGAGGCACAGCAGGCCAGGACGGAACTCGCCTCCTTCATCGCCGCCCTGGTCGCCGCCAAGCGCGAGCAGCCGGGTGACGACCTGCTCAGCGCCCTGATCGCCGAGGCCGACGCCGATCCGGAGAGCCCGCTGACCGACATCGCAGTCACCGTTCTGGGCTCGCTGCTGCTGATCGCCGGTCACGAGACCACCGCCAACATGATCGCGCTCGGCACCCTGACGCTGCTGGAGTCCCCCGACCAGCTCGCCGCCCTCCGCGGGGATCCGGCCCTGGCCGACCGAGCGGTCGAGGAACTGCTGCGCCATCTGACGATCATCCAGTTCGGCCTTGTCCGGGTGGCGGCCGAGGACCTCACCCTCCGCGGCCGGTCGATCAAGGCCGGCGAGTACGTCGTGGCCTCACTGCCCTCGGCCAACCGCGACCCCGGCCTCGGCATCGCGGAACCGGACCGGCTGGACATCACCCGCGACCCCGCCGCCCACGTCGCCTTCGGCTACGGCCCCCACCAGTGCCTGGGCCAGCAACTCGCGCGCGCCGAACTCCAGATCACGCTCACCTCGCTGTTCGCCCGCTTCCCGGGCCTGCGACTGGCCGTCCCGGCCGACCGGCTGCCGTTCCGCGACGACATGATCATCTACGGCCTGCACCAGCTGCCCGTCACCTGGTGAACCACGCCCCGACACCCCAGCAAGGACACCCCATGCGCATCACCCTCGACCAGGACCGCTGCTGCGGCGCGGGCACCTGCGTCATGACCGCTCCCGAGGTCTTCGACCAGCGCGACGACGGCATCGCCATCCTCCTCGACCCCAACCCGCCCACGCACCTGGACACTTCGGTCCGAGACGCGGCCGCCCGCTGCCCCGCCGCCGCCATCCGGGTGGAGGCCCGGTGAGCGAGCACACCCCGGTACCCTGCGAGGCTGGCGCATGAACACCGCACTGCGTCGCGTGGTGGTGGTCGGCGCCTCCGCCGCCGGGCTCACGGCGGCGGAAACACTCCGCCGCGAGGGCTACCAGGGCCGGCTGACCCTTCTCGGCGAGGAACCCCACCTCCCCTACGACAGACCGCCGTTGTCCAAGCAGATCCTGGCCGGCGACTGGCAGCCGACCGCCTCGGCCCTGCGCGGCCCGGGCGACTACGCCCGGCTCGATCTCGACCTACGGCCCGGCCGCCGGGCCGTAGCACTCGACCCCGACCGGCGCGGTGTCCGACTCGACGACGGCACGAGCCTCGACTACGACGGGCTGATCATCGCCACCGGTGTCACGCCCCGCCGACTGCCCACCGGGCACGACCTCGACGGCGTCCACGTCCTGCGCACCCTGGACGACGCCCTGCGTTTGCGCCAACACCTGCTGCGCCGGCCCACGCTCGCCGTCGTCGGCGGCGGGTTCACCGGCTCCGAGGTCGCCGCCACCGCCCGCACCCTCGGCCTGGAGACCACCCTGATCTGCCAGGGCCCCTCCCCGCTCGCCGAACGCCTCGGCCCCGACCTGGGCCGCATGGTGGCCCAGCTCCACACTGACCACGGCGTACGGCTGCGCACCGGCGTCCGCGTCACCTCCCTGATCGGGTCACACGGACAGGTGGCGGCGCTGCAACTGACCGACGGTTCCCTGGTGGAAGCCGACGCCGTGGTGGTGGCCATCGGCTCGACACCCGCCACCGACTGGCTGCGCGGCAGTGGCCTGCGCATCGGCGACGGCGTGCTCTGCGACGCGTACTGCCGGGCCGCGCCGGGCGTTTACGCCGCCGGGGACGTCGCCCGCTGGTACCACCCGCGCCTCGGCAGCACCCTGCGGCTGGAGCACCGTACCAACGCCGCCGAGCAGGCCATCGCCGCAGCACGCAACCTGCTCGGCGCCCACGAACCGTACGCACCGCTTCCCTACTTCTGGAGCAACCAGTACGACGCCAGGATCCAGGCGTACGGGACGTGCGTCGCCGGCGCGAAGATCGAGGTGGTTCAGGGTGACCCGGAGGAACGTTCCTTCGTCGCCCTCTACCAGACGCAGGGCCGCGTCACCGGCGCGCTCGGCTGGAACAGCCCCCGGGCGCTGCGCTCCCACCTCGCGGCCCTCACCCGGCCCGACCCTGCGGCCCTGGCCGGCTGACCGGTGGCGGCCCGGGGGAACCGTCACAGGTCCGCGCTCGCCTCGGCCAGCACCGCGAACGCGGTCGGTAGCAGCCGGGCGAAGGCGCCGACCGGCACCTCCTCGGTCTTGCGTCGCTCCCGCACCGTACGAACCACCGCACGCACCGCCGACATCGCCGTCATCGCCACCACGGCAGCTCGCAGATCCACATCAGGGCCGGGCGGCAACCGCTCCACGAGCTGCTTGGTGAGCCGGCTCTCCAACTGCACGAAGGCGTACACCAGCCGGTCCGTCACCAATGCCTCCGCACCCTCGATCGGATGGGCCAGCGCGACCAGGGTGGTCTGCGGGGCACTGGCCACCGCCGCCAGCACCGCCTCGCGCAACGCGACCAACGCGGGTTCCCCGTGCGGGCGGCTGGCCAGCTCGTGCACCATCCGGTCGAACGACTCCGCGAGATCCGGCAGCAGCAGGTCCTCCTTGCTGTCGAAGTAGCGGAAAAACGTCCGCGGCGACACCCCGGCCGCCTCGACGATCTCCGCGACCGTTGTCTCGGCGAACCCGCGCTCGGCGAACAGCCGCGCGGCCGCGGCACGCAGCGCCTCCCGGGTCTCGGCCTTCTTGCGTTCCCGCAGCCCAGCGGAAGGGGTGCCATCGGATCGAGCCATGCCAGAACAGTACGCGAGATGACCGCTACGCCGGTCAGCACATACCTCCGAAGCCGCACGTCGTCGCGGGATCCGGCGGCGTGCTGCCGGCCGCGGCGCCCGGCGCCGGGCCGGTCTCTGTGCTGGTCGTGCTCGCGGTGATCGCGGCGGGCGCCGACCTGCCGATGTTGATCAGTGCGGGCGTACTGGCCTGCGGTGTGCTCGGGCTGGCCGTGGGTTCCGCGCTCGGCCCGCTTCCGGCCCACGCCCAGGCACTGGAAGTGGGGAGCGCGATGTGTGGTGTGGACCAGTCATCGAATTTGTTCGTGCGCCCTGCTACGTTCTCTGGTCACGAACGTGGGCGTGGAACGCCTGACAGCCGCAGCGCTGGCGGTTGCAGTGCTCGGGGGCGCATCGGCGTGTTCTTCGAGTGGCGCCGCACCCCCTCCGGCGGCTGGCTCTCCACCGCCCCCGCGAAGATCACGGCGGAGGCCAACCTCCTCGGCACGAGCGTCAGCGAGTGCCGCTGCTCCCGGTGGACCCGCGCGCGGCGGCCCGCCGCCCTCCGTCTACGACCGCTCGGACTGCCCGGCGAACTCCAGGACGGTGACCGAGGGACGACGGCCGGCCAGGAACGGAACGGTGAGCGCGAGCGGCAACAGGGCGCCGACCAGCCCACGCCCGCCGACCGGCCGGACATCCCGCACTCTGGCGATTGCCGGACTGGCGGTGCGGAGCTTGGCCCGCTCGCCCGCGTCCATCGCCCACGGCATCGGCGGCGCCTGGTAGCCGTGGGCGCGCACCTTCCCGGTCAGGGTGAGTCGGCTGAACCAGCGCGGCACGGCGTCCAGCACGAGCGAGCCGCCCGGGAACCGCTCGGCGCAGCCTGCGATCAGGGATTTCACCCGGGCCGGCGGAAGGTACATCAACAAGCCTTGGGTTGCTTCCAGCACGGCGGTACAGGTCGACCAACCCTTAGCGGCAGATGGGTGTTTGCTGGAGGTATGTCGATGATCGTCGGTACCTCGGGTTGGCAGTACGACGACTGGCGCGGGGTGCTCTATCCGGAAGGGACACCCAAGCGACGCTGGCTGGAGGAGTACGCCGAGCGGTTCGCCACGGTGGAGAGCAATGCCGCCTTCTACCGTTTGCCCTCACCGGACACCTTCGCCGACTGGCACGCCCGTACCCCGGAGGGTTTCGTGTTCGCGGTGAAGGCCAGCCGCTACCTCACCCACATCAAGCGCCTGCACGAGCCGGCCGAGCCGGTCCAGCGGCTGCTCGCGGCGGCGCAGGGGCTCGGGGAGCGACTCGGCCCGGTGCTGCTCCAGCTGCCGCCCACGCTGCACGCGGATGCCGAGCTGCTGGACGGCTGTCTGGCCGCCTTCCCGGCGGGCGTGCGGGTCGCCGTCGAGCCGCGGCACCCGTCCTGGTGGACGCCGGAGATCCGTGCGGTGCTGACCGGCCGGGCCGCCGCACTGTGCTGGGCGGACCGGGAGTCACGCCCGGTCACCCCGCTGTGGCGGACCTGCGAATGGGGCTATCTGCGCTGCCACGCCGGTCGGGCCCGGCCCTGGCCCCGGTACGGGCGGCAGGCGCTGGCCGGATGGGTGGGCCGAATCGCCGACAGCTGGGCGGACTCGGCCGAGGTTTACGTGTACTTCAACAACGACCTGGGCGGTGCGGCGGTGCTCGACGCGAGCGCGTTCGCGGCCGCCGCCGCGCGGGCGGGCCGTACCGTGACCCGGACACCGTAGGGAGTGGGCGATGATCCGCAGCCGAGTGATCGTCTCCGGCGAGGTGCAGGGGGTCTTCTACCGCGACACCTGCCGTCACGAAGCAACCGCGCAGGGCGTGCGGGGCTGGGTACGGAACCTGCCGGACGGCACGGTCGAGGCCGTGTTCGAGGGGAGCTCGGCCGCCGTCCATCGGCTGGTCGAGTGGACCAGGCAGGGGCCGCCACTGGCCATCGTGGACCGGGTCCTCGTCTGGGAAGAACAGCCCGAGTGCCTGACGGGCTTCGAGATCCGGGCAACGCCCTGGCGCGGCTAGGAGCCCTCCGGCCGCGGTCAACGCTCCGGACCTTCGACGGAACGGTCGGTGCGCGATCCACGCCCACCCGCACGAAGCCGAGGACGCGACGGTCGCCGGGATCGCGCTCGACGTCACGGACGGGGACGCGTGATGCCGCAGATGCTGACCGACCTGCTGGATCCCTTACGCGACGGCGAGCACCGGATCGTCTTCCCCGAGGCCGGCCAGCCGTCAGCGGTGGACGGGACCGACCTGAGTAGACCCTCGTACGCGATCCGCGCGGAGGACGGGTGCTGCGGGGACGACGGAGCGCTCATCGCGGCGGCACCTGTGCAGCAACGTGCTGAACCGTGCGGCCGCCGCCACACGGCCCGGGGACCCCGACCATCGGAGCCGCCGCCCCCTGACTCGTCCGGCCCGGTGGCCGCCAAGGCTCGCCCGCTGCGCCGTCAACCAATCTCCTGCGGGCGGGCGACGGTCGTGGCCGTCGCGGTGGCCCGCGCGTACGCGGCGGCGCGGATCTTGGAGGGACCGCAGGCCCGCACCATGATCCGGCCACCGGTCCGCGCCACCGGGCGGTCCCAGAGCGCGCGGACCAACCATGGCCGGTGCACCGCGAGTTCGACCCTGGCCCAGTCCGGAAGCAGGTCGATCGCGGCGTTCGTCAGCACCCGGACGGCAACGCGTTCGCGACGGCCTCGGCCGAAGCCGCGCAGCAGTCGCAGCACCTCCAGGGCAGGCGGCGTGACCCTCAGCTCAGGCCGGATCCGGGCCAGGTAGGCCGCCACCTCGGCGCGCGACCCGGGTATTGAGGTGGCGCCCAACCGTTCGGCGACGCACGCGGCCTCGGCGTAGTAGCGGTCGCACTCGGCGGCGGTCAGCGGGGTGGCGGCGAGGGTCTGGTAGCCGGTCAGGAAGTTTCCGGCAAGACCGCTGCCGCCTCGGTGATGAAGTACCTGCTGACCGGCGAGGACGGCCCTGTGGTCGACACCGGTCCGAACGCCGACCAGCGCCGGGTCCACAAGGTCTATGATCGCTCGGGCTGCCCGGCGAACTCCAGGACGGTGACCGAGGGACGACGGTCGGCCACCAACGGGACGGTGAGCGCGAGCGGCAGCAGCGCTCCGACCAACCCACGACCGCAGACCGGCCGGACATCCCGCACCGCAGCGATCGCCGGACTGGCCGTGCGGAGCTTGGCCCGCTCATCCGCGTCCATCGCCCACGGCATCGGGGGCACCTGGTAGCCATGGGTACGCATCCTGCCGCTCAGGGTGAGCCGGCTGAACCAGCGCGGCACGGCGTCCAGAACCAGCGAGCCGCCCGGGAATCGCTCGGCACAGCCCGCGATCAGGACCCGCACCTGGGCCGGTTGGAGATACATCAACAGACCTTGTGCGCTGACCAGTACCTCGCGGTTGCGGTCCACCTCCTCGGTCCAACCGAGTTCGGTGGCATCGGCGGCCAGGTATCGCTGGCGTGCGCCGGGCGGCAACAGCTCCTCGCGCAGCGCCACCAAGTCAGGCAGGTCCACGCTCAGCCAGCGGGCCCGCCCGTTGTCGACCCGCCAGTACTGGGTCTCCAGGCCCTCTCCCAGGCAGACCACGGTGCCGCGCGGCTCCCGAGCCAGGAAGTCGGCCACCTCGCGGTCGAAGCAGGCCACATGCAGGGCCTGGAGCTGGGCCTGGGTGCCGCTGGTGCCGAACCGCTCCGCGAAGGGGTAGCTGATCCGGTCGACCAACTCGACGGCCTTGGGGTCGTGGAGCACGGTGTCCGGCCGGCGCGCCTCCAGCGCCCGGTGCCACAGCGTCCACAGCGCCGTCTCGGGCACCTGCCCCAACTCCGGCCGCTCCCCGCCGCTCATACAGACACCTCCGTGTAAAGCCCCGTCATGAACCCGCCGATTCTGCCACCCCGGCCACACGCCCCGTCCCGCCGACGCGCCGACGCCGCGGTCCGACGCGGATCGCCGGCTCGCCCTCACCGCGGGCCGGCTCCCCGCCTGCGCCACCGCTCCGCAGGCGCGTCCGCCGACAGTGCCTCAGCCGATGCTGAAGGCGCCGTCCGGCGGGGGCGGGGAGTCGGTGGCGTCCGCGTCCGTCACCGGGGCGGTACGGCCGACCAGGGCGGACAGGTCCTCGCCCGCGGTGAGCCGGGCCGGGAAGATGTCGCCCGCCAGCAGCCGGCTCAGTTCCGTCGTCGGCAGCGGCGCCGTCGAACCGGCCAGCAGGATGTTGCCGTACCGGCGCCCGCGCAGCACCGGGGCCTCGGCCACCAGGCAGACGTACGGGAACACCGCCCGCACCGTCGCCGCCTGCGCCTTGGCGAAGGCCAGCGGCGGGCCGTCCGCCAGGTTGGCGGCGTAGCAGCCGCCCTTGCGCAACGCGGTCGCGGCCAGCCGCAGGAACTCCACCGAGGTGAGGTGGGCCGGGGTGCGGGAGCCGTGGAAGACGTCCGCGATCACCAGGTCCTGGCTGCCCGCCGGGGTCGCGGCCAGCGCCTCCCGGGCGTCGCCGACCGTCGCGGTGATGTCCGCACCGGGCCCCTGCCAGGGCAGGTGCTCGGCGACCAGGTCGAGCAGCGGCCCGTCCACCTCCACCACCCGCTGCCGCGAGCCGGGCCGGGTGGCGGCCAGGTAGCGCGGCAGCGTCAGCGCGCCGCCGCCGAGGTGCAGTACGTCCAGCGGCTGCCCGGCGGAGGCGAGGGCGTCGGCGAGGTGGCCGAGCCTGCGGGTGTACTCGAACTCCAGGTGGGTCGGGTCGGCGAGGTCGACGTACGACTGCGGGGTTCCGTCCAGGGTGAGCAGCCAGCCGCCGTCCCGGTCGATGTCCGGCATCAGTTTGGCGAAGCCGAGGTCCGTCCGCCGTCCGACCGGCACCGGCTCGTCCGTCACGCGTTCTCCCCCACCGGCACGTCCAGGTAGGCGGCCAGCCAGCGGTCCAGCTCGGCGAACACCTCGGTGCGGGCCGCCTCACCGGAGAGCACCAGGTCGTGCATGCCGCCCTTGATCCGCACGATCGTCACGTGCTGGCCGAGCCTCGGCCCCTCGGCGGCGATGTCGTCGGCGCGCAGCACCGCGTCGGCATGGTGCAGGGCGTTGTGCCACTTGGTGGTGGAGATCGACCGCGTCGAGGCCATCAGCAGCACCGGCACATCGATCCCGAGCCCGCGCCGCAGCTGCCGGTGCCCCTGGTGGATCGCCGCCAGCCACCCCGCGAACAGCGGGAAGCCCTCGGCCGGCTTGAGCGTGAGGTCGAAGTCCCACTCGCCCTTGTGGTCCTTGTGCAGGCTGTGGGTGTAGTGCGGGTTCAGCGAGGACGGCAGGACGCGGGTCGGCGCCAGCTTCCCGATCGCCGTGACCACCGGACCGCCGGCGGTCCGGACGGCCGGCGCGGCCGGCATCGACAGGAACGGACTGTTCAGGAACAGCCCGTCCACCACCCCGCGCCCGGCCCGACGCCCGGCCCACAGCGCGGCCACCAGCCCACCGGTGGAGTGCCCGTTCAGCAGCAGCTGCCCGTGCCCGTCCACCTCCCTGATGATCCGCACCGCCTCGTCGATCTCCTCGTCGTACTCGGCGAGGTCGCGGACGAAGTTCGGCGACTGGTGCGGCTGCAGCGAGCGCCCGTACTTGCGCAGGTCCAGGGCGTAGAAGGAGAACCCGAGCGCCGTGTAGTGGTCGGCCAGGTTGGTCTGAAAGAAGTAGTCGTTGTACCCGTGGATGTACAGGACCGCCCGGTCCGCCCCCGGCACCGGCCGCCGTACGAGGGTCGCGCAGACCGTTCCTTCGTCGTCGGACCGCAGCGCCAGCTCCGCCGCCTCATAGGGGGCGCCGAGGATGTCTTCCCGAAACTCCATCTGCCCTGAACCCGTCCCTCTGCTCCGCCCGCCCTTTGCGGCAGGTGACCACCCGTTCCGAGTCACGACGATACCGGCCGGTAGGTGCGGGGCGCGCGGCGGCGGTTGCCACCGGACGGACTCCCCCGTTCGGCCCGATCGGAACGTTCCCGGGTCGAATACCCGCCCGGGGTAGCCGTCCGCGCCTCCTGACGCCTGCTGTGCGCCGGTGGCCATGTGGAACGCTTCCCGGACAGACGAGGCGAGTTGGGGAGTTTGCATGCAGCACGGGCATACCGATCCGTCGCTCTACCGTTCGGCGGCGGAGGCGATCGCCGCGCCGCCGGAGAAGCTGGCGTACGTGGCCGGGTTCGACCGGTCGGCGCAGCAGCCGGACGCGTTGCTCACGGTCGACACCGATCCGGCGTCGGCGAGCTACGGGAAGGTGCTCAACTTCGCCGAACTGCCCACCCTGGGCGATGAGTTGCACCACTTCGGGTGGAACGCCTGCTCCAGCGCGCTCGCGCACGCCTGCCACGAGAACCCGGAGCGGCGCTATCTGCTCCTCCCCGGGCTGCGGTCGTCCCGGCTGCATGTGATGGACACCCGGCCCGACCCGGTCCGGCCACGGCTGGTGAAGACCGTGGAGGCGAAGGAGCTGGCCGCCAAGGCGGGCTACTCGCGGCCTCACACCCTGCACTGCGGACCGGACGGCGTGTTCATGTCCTGCCTCGGTTCCGGGGACGGCGACGACGGGCCGGGCGGGGTGGCGCTGCTCGACCACAGCACCTTCGAGGTGCTCCGGCCCTGGGAGACCGAGCGCGGTCCGCAGCATTTCGCGTACGACGTCTGGTGGCACCTCGGTACCGGTGTCGGGGTGACCAGCGAGTGGGGCACCCCGTGGATGGTCGAGGACGGGGTGCTGCCCGAGCAGTTGTTGGCCCGCACGTACGGGCATGCGCTGCACTTCTGGGAGTTGGGCACCGGGCGGCACCTGCAGCGGATCGACCTCGGGGACCAGTACCAGATGGTGCTGGAGCTGCGCCCGGCGCACGATCCGCAGGCGGAGTGGGGGTTCGCCGGGGTGGTGACGAATGTCGAGGACCTCTCGTCCTCGGTGTGGCTCTGGTACCGGGAGGGGCCGGCGTTCACCGCGCGCAAGGTGATCGAGATCCCCGCCGAGCCGGCCAAGGCCGAGGAACTGCCGTCCGCGCTGCGGCCGTTCGGGGCGGTGCCGCCGCTGGTGACGGACATCAACCTGTCGGTGGACGACCGCTGGCTGTACGTGTCGGCCTGGGGCACCGGCGAGTTGTTCCAGTACGACGTCTCGGATCCGTTCCACCCCCGGCTGGCCTCCTCGGTGCGCCTCGGTGGGGTGGTCGCCCGGACGCCGCACCCGGCCGAGCCGGGGCGGCCGTTGAGCGGGGCGCCACAGATGGTGGAGATCAGCCGGGACGGGCGGCGGCTGTACCTGACCAACTCCCTCTACGGCGCCTGGGACGACCAGTTCTACCCGGACGGCATCGACCCCTGGCTGGTCAAGCTGGACGCCGACCCCGAGACCGGCGGGCTGAGCGTCGACGAGCGTTTCTTCCCGAACGGCACTGACTTCCGGGGCCTGCGCGTCCACCAGACCCACCTGGCGGGCGGCGACGCCTCCTCGGATTCCTACTGCTACCGGTAGTGGGCCGCCAGCAATCGGGCTACCGGTAGAGCACCTGGTCGTACCGCACCTGCGCCAACGGCAGCCCCGCCGACAGCAGTTCGGAGCGCACCGAGGCGACCATCCCGGCCGGTCCGCTGACACAGGCGAGGTGCTCGCGCCAGTCCCCTGCGGCCGCCACCGTGTCGGCGAACCGGCCGGCGGTGACCGGGGTGAGCGACAGCCACGGCTTGTGCAGGCCGAGTTCGACCATCGCCTGCCAGTCGTAGAGGTCCGACCGGTCGCGCGCGCCGACGAAGAGGTGGACCCGGCGGCCGGGCGGGCGGTGGGCGGCCTGCTGCTCGACGATGGCCTTCATCGGGGCGAGCCCGGTGCCGCCCGCGATCAGCAGCAGGTCGCGGGCGTCACCGTCGGGCAGCAGGCTGCCGCGCGGCGGGCCGAGGCGCAGCCGGTCGCCGACGGCGGTGTGCTCGACCAGGGCCGCGCTGACGCCGCCGGGGCCGGTGCGGCGGACGTGGAACTCCAGCTCGTTGTCGGTGCGCGGGGCACAGCCCATCGAGTACTGCCGCCAGGTGTGCGGCAGCGCCGGGTGCTCGACGGTGCCGTACTGTCCGGCGCGGTAGGGGTAGGGCTCGCCGGTGCGCACCCGCAGCACGGCGAGGTCAGGGCGGCGGCGCTCGTGGCCGGTCACCACGGCGTGCCAGTACGGGGGTTCGGTGAGTGCGGAGTCGGCGCCGGCGACCATCGCGCCGACGGCGAAGCGCAGCATCCGCACCCAGGCGGCTTCCAGTTCCTCGGTCCAGCGTTCGCCGGCCCGGTGCCGGATCGCCACGCACAGGGCTTCCTCGAAGGCCTCGTAGTGGACCGGTCGAACGCCCAGTTTCCGGTGGTCGCGGCCGAGTTGACGGAGCATCTGCTCCAGTTCGACGGGGCGGTGCAGGTGGGCGATCAGGTGGTGGAAGATCCGTTCCAGGTGGGCCTGCTGGAACTCCATCGAGGCGGGGAAGAGCGGTCGCAGGTACGGGCGGCGGCGGAACATGACCGTGTAGAGGTGGTCGATCAGCTCCGCGAGCGGGGCGACCTGGTCGAGGCCACCGCGGATCAGGTGCTGGTCTCTCGCTCCGTCGTAGCCCTCGCTGGCGCCGAAGCCGTAGTCAGCTCCGGGCTCGGACCCCGACGGCGAGGCGGGGGTGAGGAGTTGGCGCCGCAGTCTCATCGCGTGGTGGCGGGCGATCAGACGGTCGTACTCGGCGGTGCCGATGGCGGTGGCGGTGGCCTTGCTGCTGCTGTTGTCCATGACATGCCCAGTCAACTGCCGCCCACCGGGCACGAGAAGGGCCGATCGCCCCGGACGGACCCGGGACCATCGGCCCTCCGTCGACGAACCAGTAACCGAACCCTCCCGACGCCTACCGGCTCTGCTCGGCGGCCTGCCCAGCCGCCTCCCCCGATTCCGCCCGCAGCTCGGTGGCCGCCCAACTCGCCAGCAGCCGGAGGGACTCGGCGGAGGCGGAGCCCGGTTCGGCGTGGTAGGTGACCAGCACCTGGTCGCCGTCCCCGGCCGGGCGCAGCGTCTCGTACTGCAGGCTGAGCCGCCCGACCACCGGGTGGTGCAGCTGCTTGACGCCGTGGCCCTTGTCCTGGATCTGGTGGGTGGCCCACAGCCGGCGGAAGTCGTCGCTCTTGACGGAGAGTTCGCCGATCAGCGAGGCGAGCCGCGGGTCGTCCGGGTCGCGTCCGGCGTCCAGGCGCAGGATGCCGACCACATCGGTGGCCTTGCTCTCCCAGTCCTGGTAGAGATCGCGGGCGGCCGGGTCGAGGAAGACGTGCCAGGCCATGTTGCGCTGCTCTGGCAGCATCGCGGCGAAGTCCCCGAGCAGCGCGGTGCCGAGCCGGTTCCAGGCGATGATGTCCAGCCGCCGCCCGAGCACGTACGCGGGCACGCCCTCCATCGCGTCCAGCAGCTGCTGAAGCGCGGGCCGCACCCGCTGCGGGCGGGCGGCGGCGCGGCCGGGGCGGCGGCGGGCGGGCTTGGTGAGCCGGCCGAGGTGGTCGCGCTCGGCGGGGCTGAGCCGCAGCACCCGGGCGATGGCGTCCAGGACGGCGGCGGAGACGTTCTCGCCGTGGCCCTGTTCGAGCCGGGTGTAGTAGGCGGTGCTGACTCCGGCCAGCTGGGCCAGCTCCTCGCGGCGCAGTCCGGGCACCCGCCGACGGGTGGTGGTGTCCGGCAGGCCCACGTCCTCGGGCCGCAGCCGGGCGCGGCGGGATCGGAGGAACTCGCTGAGTTCGGTGCGCTGGTCCATGACTGCAGTATGCGGGCGATCCGGCGCGGCCGGGGGCGGCTGAGGGTGATACTGCCATGCGTACGTTGCGCAGACGTACGTTCCGCTTCCCTACGCCTCGCGGTCGTACGTCCGGCCTTCGTACGCCCCGCCTTCGTACGACGATCTCTGGTCTGGTTGGCCTTCCGGCGCCGCCGCAGTCTTGTGGTCATGACGAACGAGACGAACACGACGAACACGACGACGCAGAGCACGAACGGCACCACCCGCACCGTCGCCGCCTACGCGGCGCAGCAGCCCGACGCCCCGCTGGCGAAGACCACCGTCACCCGCCGGGCCGTCGGCGAGCACGATATCGTGATCGACATCAAGTACTCCGGCATCTGCCACTCGGACATCCACCAGGTCGGCGAGGACTGGGGCACCGGGATCTTCCCGATGGTCCCGGGCCACGAGATCGCCGGCGTGGTCAGCGAGGTCGGCCCGGGCGTCACCCGCTGGCAGGTCGGCGACCGGGTCGGGGTCGGCTGCTTCGTCGACTCCTGCCGGGAGTGCGACAACTGCAAGGCTGGCCTGCAGCAGTACTGCACCGGCGAGGGCGGCGTCGTCTTCACCTACAACGCCATGGGCAAGGACGGCCTGCCGACCTACGGCGGCTACGCCGCGGAGCTGGTGGTGGACGAGGCGTACGCGCTGAGCATCCCCGACGACCTGCCGTTGGACGCCGCCGCGCCGCTGCTGTGCGCGGGCATCACGCTGTACTCTCCGCTGGCCCACTGGGGCGCCGGCCCGGGCAAGAAGGTCGCGATCGTGGGCCTCGGCGGCCTCGGCCACATGGGCGTGAAGATCGCCCACGCGATGGGCGCGGAGGTCACCGTGCTCAGCCAGTCGCTGCGCAAGCGCGAGGATGGCCTCAAGCTCGGCGCCGACCACTACCGGGCCACCTCCGACCCGGCGACCTTCAGCGAGCTCGCGGGCACCTTCGACCTGATCGTCAACACCGTCTCCGCCGACCTCGACCTGAGCGCCTACCTGGGCCTGCTGCGCACCGACGGCACCATCGTGCAGGTCGGCATGCCGGAGAAGCCTGTCACGATGCACCCGTTCCCGCTGGCCATCGGGCGCCGCTCGCTGGCCGGTTCGATGATCGGCGGGCTGCCGGAGACCCAGGAGATGCTGGACTTCTGCGGTGAGCACGGCATCACCGCGGAGATCGAGCTGATCCGGGCCGAGCAGATCAACGAGGCCTACCGGCGGGTGCTGGACGGCGACGTCCGGTTCCGCTTCGTGATCGACGCCTCGACCATCTGATCAGCCGACCGTCTGATCCACAGACCGGCTGACGGACCGCCCCGCGCCCGTGGTGCTCTCCCACCACCAGGGCGCGGGGCGCCGCCGTTTATCCGCGGCTGCGGGTCAGACCCCCCGCCTCGGCCTCAGCCGCCTTGGCCCCGGCGGCCGCCCGGCGCTCCGCGCGCCGGTCCTCCCGCCGCTGCCGCCCACGGCGCAGCGGCTGGTCGGGCATCCAGCCGAAGGTCAGACAGGCGCCCACCACACCGAGCAGCATCC
>NZ_JBSFJV010000131.1:0-15999 GCF_053598235.1 Kitasatospora sp. NPDC001159 | reverse complement strand
CCCGGAGTACGGCGCCACCTGCGCGATCTTCCCGATCGACGCCGAGACGTTGTCCTACCTGCGGCTCACCGGCCGCAGCGCCGAGCGGATCGCGCGGGCGGGGGCGGCGCCGCTGGTAGCGGTCCGGGTGAGGCCCTTGATCCAGATCATCGCGCCCCGTAGGTGGAGGCCGGCAAGGTAGCTCGCGGGGGTCTTGTCATACCGGGTGGCGATGCCTCGCCAGGCCTTCAGCTTGTTGATCAGGCGCTCGACGGTGTTCCGCTCCTTGTAGAGGTCGGCGTCGTGGCTGACGGGCCGGCCGCCCCGGCTGCCCTTCTTCTTCCGATTGGCGGCCTGGTCCTTCTTCTCCGGGATCACGGCCTTGATCGCGCGCCCGCGCAGGTGGGCGCGGTTGCCGCGGGACGAGTAGGCCTTGTCCCCGGCGACCGCGTTGGGCCGGGTGCGGGGACGGCCGACCGGCCCGCGGACCCGTAATTTCTTGAGCACGGGGATGAACTGCGGGCTGTCGGCGGCCTGCCCCTCGGTCAGCACGAACACCAGCGGTCGGCACTTCCGCTCACCGGCAACATGGATCTTGCTGGTCTGCCCGCCCCTGGAGCGGCCGAGCAGCGCGGCCTTCAACCGGATCTTGCGCCGGCGCCGGATACGTCGCCGTTCTTCCCGTTTCCACGCGCTCGGCCGCTGCCGTGAACGCATGCGGCGGGCCGGGACGATGGCGGACCGCCTCCACGCCTGCCGTTCAAGGGAGTTGGTCGGCAACGGGACAACCGGCGCGGACGCCCGGCCCACCACCGGGTATCCGCGCCGTGCTCGGGGGGGGGTCAGCCGGTGACGGCCACGGTGGTGGTCTGGTCGGGGGCGACGGTGACCGTGGTGTACGTGTAGGTGACGCCGTCGACGGTCTTGGTCCGCGCGGGTTGGGCGGTGCCGTTGACGGTGATGCCGGTGTGGGTGCCGGGGAAGCGGGCTTCCCAGGTGCGGTTGGCGGTGCCGGTGTTGGTGAGGGTGCTGCTGGTCTGGCCGTCCTGGCGCAGGGTCACGGTGCCGTGGCCGACGGGGATGCTCGACACCTGTAGCCAGCCCATCGTGGCGGGCAGTTGGGAGGCGGTGATCACGGTGTTGTCGGCGGCGTCGGGCTGGACGCCGAGCAGGCCCTGGACGGTCTGGCTGAGCAGGGTGAAGGGGAGTTCGGGGTAGTCGCCGTTGAGGAGCCGGTTGGTGGCGTGGACCTGGTTGATGCTGCCGTAGACGCTCTGCATCCACTTCCAGGCGGTGGTGCCGTCGTGGCCCGCGAAGAAGGTGTCGGGCAGGTAGGTGTAGCCCTCTTCGTTGGGGGATCGCTGCGGGCCGGAGTCCGCGCTGTCGATGGCGGAGAGGTAGGAGGTCAGGCGCGGGCCGGGGTCGAGGAGGTTCTTCATCGGCATCAGGACGCTGGTCTCGTAGCCCCAGCCGCCGATCGGGTTGCCGTTGGTGTCGTAGGCGTGGACGACGTCGGCGGGGTTGGTGGGGTTCACGCTCCAGGTGGAGTTGAAGTAGGTCTTCAGCGCGCTGGCGGCCCGGTCGTAAGAGGCGGCCGAGGCCGTGTCGCCCCTGGCGATGGCGAGGGTCGCGGCGCCGAGGTAGGCCTGGTACTGCGAGGCGAGCGCGTCGCCGGCCTCGGCGTAGGTGGCCTGGCTGCTCTCGGCGTAGCTGGCGATGCCGGTGAAGATGTCGTTGCTGGTGGCCTGCGGGATCGGGACGGAGCCGTTGTCGACCGGTCCGGGGTGGGTGGCGATGAAGCTGGACAGGGTGTTCTTGATGTAGCCGGACAGGGTCGGGTCGTTGGCGTAATCGGTGTCGCCGGTCCACTGGTAGGCCTCGGCGGCCTTCTGCACGAGTTCGAAGGGGGCGGGCAGCTCCCGTACGAAGGCGTCCGGGCCGTGGTAGTCGATGCCGCCGTAGGTCTTGGCGTCGAAGTTCATCGACCACACGGGGTAGTTGCCGGTCACGCTGGTGGCGGAGCGCGCGAAGCTGCGCAGCATGGTCTTGTTCTGCGCGTCGAGGCCGAGCAGGTGGGCGCCGACCAGCTGGTGGGCGAAGTCGCGGATGTAGTAGTCGGTGCGGAAGGGGTAGCCGGCCCAGTAGGTGGTGTCGTAGGTGGCGCTGCCGGTGCCGCTGGGGTTGTTCTCGTCGATGTTGACTGTGCCGGTGGCGCCGGGCTGCTGGACCCAGCTGTTGGCCTTGGTCTTGGCCCAGTTGAACATGGCGACCACGGTGGGGTCGGAGGAGCTGATCTGCGGGTCGTTGGGGGCGGAGGGTGCGACGGCGATGTCGTCGATGTTGACCCAGCCGTTCGGCGAGGAGCCGAAGGCCAGGGTGACCTTGTCGCCGGCGGCGACCTTCACTCGTGGGAGCGTGTACTTGGCATACGTGGCCTGGTCGGGCAGGGTCAGCGACTGGGTGGGGGTGCCGTTGACGCTGACCGTCATGGTGGCGCCGGCCGCACCGGTGGCGATCCAGGCGGACAGGTCGAAGGAGCCGGCGGTGAGGGCGGTGACCTGCTGGCTGATGCGGTAGCCGGTGCCGGAGTCCAGGTAGGCGAGCCGGGTGCCGGAGTGCGGGTTGTTGGTGGCAACCCCGGTGTGGGCGCTGAACTTCCAGCCGGCGGTGCCGTTCTCGAAGCCGGGGTTGGCGAAGAGCAGCGGCTCGGTGCGGGTCAGGGTCCAGCTCTGACCGGGGGTGGTGGCGCAACTGTACTGCTGGACTTGCAGGTTGTCCTGGGTCGAGTCGCCGGGGACGGCCAGGCACTGGCGGCTGCTCAGTACGGTCAGGGTCGAGCCTCTCCCGGGATCGGTGGAGATGGTGAACTGCTCGTTGCTCGGGACGGTGCCGCAGTCCTGGGTGACGGCGCGACCGCCGTCGCCGATGACCAGACAGCGCTCGGTGGCGGTGTTGATCAGGACGTAGTGGGCCGGTGAGGTGGTGTTGACCTGGAGCAGCCGCCAGCGCTGGGTGAGCAGCCCCTGGCAGGAGGCCTGGACGACGGGCGTGCCGCCTGCCGCCTGTGCCCACTGGGTGCCCAGGCACTTGCCGTCCAGGGCCGAGCCGATGGTGTAAGTGACGCCGTTGAGCGGGGTGTCGGCGGTTGCCTGTGCCGGGGTGACCGCGGCGAGTTGGAGGGCCAGGACGGCCAGGGCGGGGGGCAGGGCGCGGCCGAGTCGGCGGTTGCTCCCTCGGCGGCGTGCAGCGGGTGCGGGGCCCATGGGGGATCCTCCTGATGCGTCGATGAGCTGGGGTTAGTGCCCGGTGGAGCGCTCTGCCGTGGGGAGGGAGGCCGGCAGTGGTGCGGTGCGGCTACTTCACGCCGCCGTCGGTGAGGCCGGCGAGGATGCGCCGCTGGAAGACCAGCACCAGGACGACCAGCGGGACGGTGACGATCACCCCGGCGGCCATCTGGGTGCCGTAGGGCTGGTCGAAGCCGTAGGCGCCAGTGAAGCGGGAGACGGCGACGGTCGCGGTCTGCATGTCCTTCTCGTTGACCATCGACAGCGCGATGATGAACTCGTTCCAGGCCGCGATGAAGGTGATGATGGCGGTGGTGAAGACGCCGGGTGCGGCGAGCGGGAGGATGACCTTGCGGAACGCCTGGCCACGGGTGCAGCCGTCGACCTGGGCCGCCTGTTCGAGGTCGAGGGGCAGTTGGCGGAAGAACGAGGCGAGGTTCCACACCGCCAGCGGCAGCGCGAAGGAGAGACTGGGGGCGATCATCGCCTGGTAGGTGTTGATCCAGCCGATGTCCGTGAACAGCTGGAGCAGCGGCACGATCAGCGAGATGCCGGGGAACATCGCGGTGGCGATCACGACGGCCGCGGTCACCGCCTTGAAGCGGAAGTCCAGCCGGGCAATCGCGTACGCGGCGAAGGTGCCGACCAGCAGGGTGAGCGCGGTGGTGACGCCGGCCACCAGCAGGCTGTTCAGCAGGGCCCGCAGGAAGCCGACCCCGGGCTGGAAGACGGCCGCGTAGTTGGCGCCGGAGAACGGGCCGGGCAGTGCGGACAGTTGGAACTGGTCGTGGGGTCGGCGCAGCGAAGAGACCAGCATCCAGTAGAACGGCGCCAGGCAGTACACGGCGATCGCCGCCACGGCGCCGTGGCGCGCGAGACGCAGAGCGCCGATCCGCACGCGGCGAGCCGGCGCGGGTGTGGCTCGGGTGGCGTTCATCCCGTCACCGCCTTCCTGGCCGGCCTGCGGCATCGGGAGGCGCGGGCCTCCCCGATGAGGTCGGTGCCGAGCAGCTTGACGAAGACGAAGGCGACCAGGACGACGTAGCCGAACAGGATGGTGGCGATGGCGGCGGCCGGTCCGTAGCGCAGGTTGCCGGCCTCGTTGTAGGCGAGCATCGACAGGGTCTCCACCGAGTACTTCTGGCTGCCGATCAGCACGTACGGCAGGTCGAACATGCGCAGCACGTCCAGGGTGCGGAACAGCACGGCGATCAGCAGGGTCGGGCGGACCAGGGGCAGTGTGATGCTGCGGAACTGCCGCCACGGGCTCGCTCCGTCCATGCGTGCGGCCTCGTAGAGCTGATGGGGGATCAGCTGGAGGCCGGCGAGGACGAGCAGGCCGATGAAGGGGGCGGTCTTCCAGGAGTCGCTGAGGACGACCGCCGCCCGTGCGGCCCAGCCGTCGGCCGTCCAGAGCACCTGGTGGCCGAGAACGGCGTTGGTCACGCCGTTCGCGTCGAAGATCCAGCGCCACAGCAGGGCCGACACGGCGGTCGGCACGGCCCAGGGCACCAGGATGCTGGCCCTCAGCAGCGCCCGGCCGCGCAGCGTGTGGTGCATCACCAGGGCCATGGCGACCCCGATCACGACCTCGATCGTCACCGTGGTGAGGGTGAAGAGCGTGGTGTTCCAGAACGCGGTCCAGAACCGCCCCGCTCCGGAGCCGGTCAGCGCGTCGGTGTAGTTGGCCCAGCCGGCAAACTGCTCGCCCTGGGTGACAAAGCCGTCGGCGTCCAGTCCCTGGCCCTGGCGGTACAGGGACTCGCGCAGCGCGGCCACCAGCGGGAACCCGACGACCAGGCCGAGGACGAGGAAGGTGGGCGAGAGCAGGGCCACCGCCAGGCGGCCTTCGCCCCTGCCTCGGCCACGTGGGACGGCGGCCGTGCGGGGCGCGGGTGCGGCCGGCGGTGGCGCGGTGGGCGGGTGGGCGGTCACGGTCACGGCGGATCTTCCTTGCGGCTTGGGCACGGTGGCGACTGCGCGGGGCGAGGGTTCGAAGAGGGGCCCTACTGCGCGGTGAGCTCTTCGAGCTTCTTCTGCAGGTCGGCCAGGGCCGCGTCGGGCGTCGCCTGGCCGGCGATGACCGGGGCGATGGCGTCCTGGATGGCGCTGGAGACGTCGCCGTAGCGCACGGCGGACGGGCGCGGCACGGCGGTCTGGATGGACTGCTTGAGCTGGGCCAGGTAGGGGAACTTCGCCTGCATCGCCGGGTCGTCGTACAGGTCCGCGCGGGTGGGGGCCTGGGAGGTGGCCAGCAGGTTGGCCCGCTGGGCGTCCTCGCCGGTGAGGTAGGCGATGAAGTCCTTGGCGGTGGCCTTGTGCTTGGCGTACGCGGAGACGGCGAGGTTGGCGCCGCCGAGCGTGGAGGAGCCCGGACCGTTCAGGCCGGGCAGTGGGGCCACGTTGAACTGGCCCGCGACCTTGGAGGAGCCGTCGGTCTTGTTGCCGAGGTCCCACAGGTAGGGCCACTGGCGCAGGAAGACGAGCTGGCCCGCCTGGAAGGAGCGGCGGCCGTCCTCCTCGTGGTAGGTGAGGGCCTCGTGCGGGATCGTGCCGTCCTTGAAGGCGTTCACCAGCCAGCCGAGGGCGGCCTTTGCCTGGGGGGTGCCGACGGTCGGCTTGCCGTCCTTGTCGAAGAGCGTTCCGCCGGCGGACTGGACGGCTTCGGAGAAGTTGACGACCAGGCCCTCGTACTTGTCGAGCTGGCCCGCGTAGCAGTTCACCCCCTTGCCCTCGGGAAGGGCGGCGACCTTGGCGCAGTCGTCCTGCAGCTGCTGCCAGGTGGTCGGCGGCTTGACACCGGCCTTGTCGAGGAGGTCGGAGCGGTAGAAGAGCAGGCCGCCGTTGGACTGCCACGGGGCCGCGTACAGGGTGCCGCGGTACTTGGCGGTCTCCAGGGCGGGGGCCAGGAAGCCGGTCTGGGCGAAGTCGGGCAGCGGGTCGATCCAGCGGTGTGAGGCGAACTCGGCCGTCCAGACCACGTCGAGGGCGAGCACCGTGTAGGCGTCGGACTTGACCTGGGCGTTCTGGACCATCTGCTGCAACTGGGCGTCGGCCGAGGTGGGGAGCTCGTCGATGGTGACCCGCTCGCTCGGATGCGCGGCGTTCCAGGCGTCCACCTGCTTCTGCAGGTTGCCCGAGGTGTCCTTGGCCGTCGCCAGCGTGATCGCTCCACGGTCCGCGCCCTGCGTGCCGGAGCTGCCCGAGCCGTGACTGCCGGTACTGGCGCAGCCCGCCAGCAGGACCGCGCCCACGGCAGCGGCGGCGCAGCGCAGCGGCACGCCCGGTCTGGTCAGGTCTCGGTTCATGGTGCGGCTCCTCACGGACCCGGCCTTGGGCGGCGCGGGTTTGTCATCGGACGGCTGTGGGGGTCTGCCGGGGGAGGGCGGCAGGGAGGAAGGCGGTATGATTTGATCCTTCAAATCGATGAGCGGAGGCTGCCACCCGGCGAGGGTGCGCGTCAATCCCTCGGACGGAAACCCAGTCAGACGCGACGCATCCTCGGCCCGCGACGCCGGCCCGGTAGGAGGACAACATGGACAAGCAGGTCGGGTCGGACGGGAAGCCGCGCGCGCTGCCGACGATCACGGATGTGGCCACCGCGGCCGGGGTGTCGCGCCAGACGGTGTCCAACGTGCTGAACGCTCCCGAGCGGGTGCGCCCGAAGACCCGGGAGCGGGTGAGCCGGGTGATCGACGAGCTCGGATACCGGCCGAACCGGCTGGCCCAGGCGCTGCGCGCCAACGCCTCGGGGATGATCGGCTTCCGGGTCCGTCCGCACGTCCCGGGTGCGCTGGCGGCCACCCTGGACCGCCTGCTGCACACACTCACCGAGGTGGGGCGGGCCACCGGTCACCACGTGCTGTTGTTCAGCGCCGAGGACGAGCGCGCCGAGGTCGAGGCCTGTGCGCAGCTGTACCGGACCGGAGCGGTCGACTGCGTGGTGCTCAGCGAGGTGACCGGCCACGACCATCGGCCCCAGGCCCTGCTCGACCTCGGCGTCCCGTTCGTCTCCTTCGGCCGGACCTTCGAGGGCACGCAGGCCTACTCCTGGGTCGACGTGGACAACGCGCTCGGCACCGAGGCCGCGGTCGACCACCTCGTCGACCGCGGTCACCGGCGGATCGGCTACATCGGCTGGCTGAACGGCGGCCGGATCGCCGACCAGCGCGCCGCGGGCTGGAGTTCGGCCGTCGAACGGCACGGACTGACGGCACAGTGCGGGCAGCTGCGGATCGACGGCGAGGACGGCGTGGCCTCCGGAGCGCAGCTGGCCTTCGCGCTGCTGGGCCGGCCGCAGCCGCCCACCGCCATCATGGCCGCCAGCGACTCGCTGGCGGTGGGGGTCGTGCGGGCCGCGCGGGAGTGGGGGCTGGAGGTCGGCCGGGACCTGGCCGTGATCGGCTACGACGACACCGTGACCGCGGCGGCCCTGGAGCTGTCGAGCGTCAGTCAGCCGCTGGAACGGGTGGGGCAGGAGATCATCGCGGCTGTCCTGGGCCAGGGGTCGGCGCCGGTGGCCCGTCTGCTGGCCCCGCAGCTGGTCGTGCGCTCCTCCAGTGGCAGGCCGGCCCGCGTCCGCCCGTAGCAAGGGGCCGCCCGGCACCTGGCGAGGCGTCCGGCTGGAACCGGCGCGGATGTGTCCCCTGGGGTTGACAGCAGGAGAGCCGAGTTGCTTTCCTCTGGTTGCGACACAGATTTGAAGGATCAAATTTCTAGATCGGGCCCCGCGTGTGCCGGGCCCTGTGCCGTATTCGCGAAGCACGTCCCGTCTGCATCCCGCCGCGCTCCGGACCGGGCTCGTGTGCTTCCCCGTGCTTTCCCGCGCTTCCCCCTGCACCGTCCCGACAGGAGGCCAGCACCACATGACCAGCAACGACGCCCGCCCGTGGTGGCGGGACGCCGTCATCTACCAGGTGTACCCGCGCAGCTTCGCCGACGGCAACGGCGACGGCGTCGGGGACATCGCCGGGATCCGCGCGCACCTGTCCCATCTGGTCAGCCTCGGTGTCGACGCGCTGTGGACCTCGCCCTGGTACGTCTCCCCGATGGCGGACGGCGGCTACGACGTGGCCGACCACCGCGACGTCGACCCGCTCTTCGGCACCCTCCCCGAGGTGGAGGCCCTGATCGAAGAGGCCCATGCGGCAGGCCTGCGGATGATCGTCGACCTGGTCCCCAACCACTGCTCCGACCAGCACCCGTGGTTCCGGGCGGCACTGGCCGTCGGACCGGGATCGCCGGAGCGCGAACGCTTCCACTTCCGGCCGGGCCGGGGCGCCCACGGCGAGCTGCCTCCCAACGACTGGACCTCCTACTTCGGCGGCACCGCCTGGCACCGCGTCACCGAACCGGACGGCAGCGAGGGCGAGTGGTACCTGCACCTGTTCGCCGCTCAGCAGCCCGACCTCAACTGGGAACACCCCGACGTGCGCGCGGACTTCGAGCACACGCTGCGCTTCTGGCTGGACCGCGGCGTCGACGGCTTTCGCATCGACGTCACCGACGCCCTGGTCAAGCAGCCGGGACTGCCCGACCGCGCCGACCACCGGCCCGGCACCCCGCTGCCCTGGGCCGACCAGCCCGGCGTGCACGACATCTACCGCTCCTGGCGCCGGCTGACCGACTCCTACCCCGGGGAGCGGATGTTCGTCGGCGAGATGTGGAACCCCGACCCCGAGCGCTTCGCCCGCTACCTGCGCGCCGACGAACTGCACACCGCCTTCAACTTCCCCTTCCTCAAATGCCCCTGGAACGCGGCCGAGCTTCGGGGAGTGATCGAGCGGACCCTGGCCATGCACACCCGGGTCGGCGCGCCGGCCACCTGGGTCCTGTCCAACCACGACACCACCCGCCACGTCACCCGCTACGGCCGCGCCGACACCGCCTTCGCCTTCGACGGCGGCACCCGCCACGCGACCCCGGTCGACCTGGATTCGGGCACCCGTCGGGCCCGCGCCGCCACCCTGCTCACCCTCGCCCTGCCCGGCAGCGCCTACGTCTACCAGGGTGAGGAACTCGGGCTGTGGGAGGTCGAGGACCTCCCGGCCGAGCTCCGCGAGGACCCCACCCTGCACCAGTCCGGGTACACCGACCCGGGCCGCGACGGCTGCCGGGTGCCGATCCCCTGGAGCGGGGACGCGCCGCCGTTCGCGTTCAGCCCGCCCGACGGCCCCAAAGCCCCCTGGCTGCCCCAACCCGCCCAGTGGAAGGACCACTCGGTGGCCGCCCAGAGCGGCGACCCGGACTCCATGCTGGAGCTCTACCGCACCGCGCTGCGCCTTCGGCGCGCGGAGGAAGGACTCGGCGACGGCCCCATGGCCTGGCTGCCCGGCGATGACGGCGTGCTCGCCTTCACCCGGCCCGGCCGCTTCGCCTGCGTGGTCAACCTGGCCGACGCCCCGGCAGAACTCCCGCCCCATCGGGGTGTCCTGCTCGCCAGCGCTCCGCTGGAGCGCGGGCTGCTCCCGTCCGACACCGCCGTCTGGCTCCGCACCGGCTGACCGCGGCAGGCCCGGAGACCGTCGAAGAACCGGGCGGGCGCACCGCGCGGGTACCGGGACCGGATCGACCGCCGAAGTGCGACGCGCCCGAACACCAGTCGATCAAGCGCACCCTGACTGACCATCGCACAACGTGCTGGTTCGGCACGTTGCCCGGCGACACCGCCACCGATCGAGAGAGACCCCATGACTCCTGCCAACAGGGCGCGCTCCCCGCACCTGCTGCGGCGCTTCGCCGTCGCCGCCCTGACCCTCGGGCTCGCGGTCACCGGCCTGTCTGGTACCACCGCCTCCGCCGACCCCGCGCCGGGGAAGCCCACCTCCGCCACCGACCCGCACCCCGCCGCCGAGGGCTGGACCCAGGTCAACGGCACCTGGGTCCAACTCAACGCCGTCAAGCCGCACTCGATGCCGAACGCCAAGGTCTTCGCCGACCGGAAAGCCGCCACCGCCCCCAAGAGCGGCGCCACCACGCGCAACGACTACAACCTGCAGATGACCTACCGGGGCGGCCAGGACTCCATCGGCGTCACCACCGGCCAGCCCAAGGTCTACCTGGTCTACTGGGGAAAGCAGTGGGGCGCCAAGGGCACCGACCCGGCCAGCGGGAACGTGACGCTCTCCGGTGACCCGGACGGCGCCGCCCCCTACCAACAGGACTTCTTCAAGGGGCTAGGCAGCAGCACCGACACCTGGTCCAAGGTGATGACCCAGTACTGCGAGGGCATCGCGAACGGCACCACCGCGTGCCCGGCCGGGGCCAACCACGTCGGGATGCCGGTCGCCGGCCAGACTCTCGCCGGCGTCTGGCTCGACGACTCCGCCCCCGCCCCGGACGCCGCCACCGAGCCCCAGATCGCGGCCGAGGCCCTCGCCGCCGCCAAGCACTTCGGCAACCTGGACCCGAACCAGAACCGCGACGTCCAGTACGTCATCAACACCCCGCAGGGCACCGACTCCGACAAGTGGCAGGAGCTCGGCTTCTGCGCCTGGCACACCTTCGAGCGCAGCTCGTACGGAACGCTGGCGTACACCCTGATGCCCTACCTGACGGACAACCAGTACTGCGGCACCAACTGGTTCGGCGAGAACACCGCGCGCGGCCGGCTCGACGGCTACGGCATCATCGGCGGCCACGAGTACGCGGAGACGATCACCGACCAGAACCCGTCGGGCGCCTGGACCGACGCCACCGGCCAGGAGAACGCCGACAAGTGCTCCTGGATCCCGATGGGCACCAGCGGCGGCATGTTCAACCTGCGGCTGTCCACCGGCACCTTCCCCGTACAGACCACCTGGTCCAACTACGACCACGCCTGTGTCGGCACCGACCCGCTGTTCACCAACCCGGCACTCCTGCTGACCAAGCCCTGCGACCAGACCGCCCCGCCGGGCCGGCCGGTCGACACCCAGCTCCTCGTCTCCGACACCGCCTCGCGCACCATCAGCTACAGCGCCAAGGGCCTGCAGCCCGGCCTGACCATCAACCCGGCCACCGGCCGCATCACCGGCAGCACCGAAGCCACCGGCTGGAAGAACGTCACCGTCGCGGCCACGGACGACAAGGGCAACAGCCAGAGCCAGAGCTTCTGGTACGGCTTCTTCCCGAACGGCCAGTACGGCTGCCTGCCGATCGAGCAGCTCAACGACCCCGGCTTCGAGAACGCCACCGCCGACCACGGCGTCTGGAACCCCTCCAGCTACAACATCATCACCCCCTCCACCGCCCACCAGCCGCACAGCGGCACCACCTACGCCTGGCTCGGGCAGAACGTCACCAGCGACGACTCCATCACCCAGTGGGTCGAAACGACCCCCGGCTACAGCAAGGAGTTCTTCTCCTTCTGGCTGGACATCACCGGCACCAGCACGGCGAACTTCGCCGCCGACACCCTCTCCCTGCAGCTCTACGACCAGTACAGCGGCAACCAGATCGCCACCGTGAAGACCTGGTCCAACCTGGAGGCCACCAACGGCTACCAGCAGGTGGTTCTCGACCTGACGCCCTACGTGGCAGCGGAGTTCGGCTCCACGGTCGGGATCAGGCTGGCCTCGCACTCCACCACCGGCAAGACTGCCTTCCTGATCGACGACGCCTCGGTCAAGCTCCTGTGACCCCACCTCCTGGACGCTGACACCACCCCAACGGTCGCGGGGCGCCCGCCCCGCGACCGGCACCCGATGCGTCCCCTCAACGCCGACGGTGCCGAGCGGGAGCGCCGACAGCCACCTCGGCGGCCGTGTCCTGACACGTTCCACCCCCCACAGACAGGCGGTCGATGCCGACCGTCCTCTCCACGAGGAACACCCCCACGAAAGGACCCGATCGCGCATGCGCCGACTGGCTTGTGCACTATCCATCGCGCTGGCGGCAGTCAGCACCCCACTCGCCCTACCCGAAGTGGCCACAGCGGCGGCAACGGCAACGACAGGGCCCTACGTGGTCCAGGCCAAGGACATGTCGCTGACCAACTTCACGACCGAGACGGTCAACCACACCGCGTACGGCAACCCGGTCGCCACCGTCACCTATGCCCGGGGCGTCGCCGGACAGACGAGCACCGCCAGCACCACCTTCAACGGCGCAGACGGAGCGTACGACCTGCTCACGCGCTACGACGACATGACTGCGAACGGCGTCACGTACAACATCTTCGTGAACTCCACCCCGGTGGACTCCTGGACGACGTCGCAGCGGTACGGCACCGACTACACCGACCCGAAGAACATCGACACCCACACCTCCAGCAAGGTCACCCTCAAGCCCGGCGACGTCATCCTGCTGACGGCCGTCTCCGTCAGCGAGGTGCCGCGCGTCGACCGGATCACGATCCAGCAGTACGTGGGACCGCCGACCAGCACGCTGACCATCAACTCGCCGAACCAGCTGCTGAACGACGGCTTCAACTGGGGCGAGAACCGGGCCCTGGACCTGACCTTCTACCCCGGAAACCCGATGATGGGCCACGAACCCGAATGGTGGCGGCTCCAGGACCCGACCCACACCACGGTGCAGCCCGGCTACTGGGGTGCCTACACCAACCGCGAGTCCTACTACAACCGGGACATCACCCACCAGTCCGACGGCGCGCACGCCCTCGGCCTGGACACCGACACCTTCGCCATGATGAAGAACTTCGCCGCCGACGCCTCCACCCCGGGCCAGAACGGCTGGCCGCTGTGGGCGCACAGCCCCACCGGCGCCATGTACTACATCGACGGGACCGGCTTCCGCGAACTGCCCTCGCCGTTCAACCTGATGGCCCAGGCGTACAAGCAGTACCAGTGGACGGGCAACACGGACTGGATCAACGACCCGAACCTGGCCGCGTACTACGACTCGACGATGGGCCCGTTCCTGGCCGGCCACGGGGTGACGTGGAACGACGCCAACCCGTCCGCCGAGCAGCCGGTGCCGCAGAAGCAGCAGGGCGAGTACGGGGCGACGTACTTCGAGTTCCCGAACGAGAACCTCACCTCCGCGGCCGACTCCCTCGGCTGGGAGTACCAGTCGATCCTGGCCTACTCCGACATCCTCAAGGCCAAGGGTGACTCGGCCGGCAGCGCGACCTGGGCCGCCCGCGCCCAGCGGGTTCGCGACTCCTTCGAGGCGAACTGGTGGGACGCCTCGAACAACCGGTACTTCCGTGGCAAGGACGCTTCCGGCACGGGCTACAGCAGCTGGGGCCACGAGGCCAGCTACATGATGATGCTCACCGGGCTGGGCGACTACGGCCCCAGGACCAGCAGCTACCTGGACTTCATCGCCGCCAACGACAGCACCCTCAACACCGAGGCGACCTCCTACCTGCCGCAGATGTACTACCAGTACAACCGCTCCTCGCAGGCCTGGAACTGGCTCAAGACGATCATGACCAAGAAGGACAGCTACCCGGAGATGTCGTTCACGACGGTCGGCAACGTCGTCGACGGCATGATGGGTGTGCAGCCGGACGCCCCGCACAACAAGGTCGCCACCGTCTCACGACTGACGTCCGAGACCCCGTGGGTGGAGATCGACCACCTCAAGGTCGGCGGCAGCGACCTGAGCCTCAAGCACATCGGCACCACCGCCTCCACACTGACCAACACCTCCGGCTCCGCCGTCACCTGGGAAGCCCAGTTCTACGGCACCCCCGCCACGATCACCGTGAACGGCACCGCCTACACCCCGCAGACCAAGTCGCTCTACGGCCAAACCGTCTCCTACGTGACCGTCCCGGTGGCCGCCGGCACCTCCGTGACCGCCTCCACCAGCGCCTCGGTCGACAGCACGCCCCCCACCGCGCCGACCAACCTCGCCGCCGGCACCACCACCACCAGCAGCGTCGACCTGAACTGGACCGCGGCAACCGACGACACCGCCGTGACCGGCTACAGCGTCTACCGCGGCAGCACGCTCGTCGGCACCACCACGGGCACGAGCTTCACCGCGACCGGACTGGCGGCCTCGACGCCGTACACCTTCACGGTGAAGGCGTTCGACGCCGCCGGGAACGTCTCAGCGGCCGGCAACACCGTCTCCGTCACCACTGCCACCGCCACCGGCGGAAACGGACCGACGACCAACCTGAGCGATCTCGCCTGGAGCAGTGCCCAGACGGACTCCGGCACGGTGCGCAAGGACACGAGCATCGACGGCAACCCCATCAAGCTCAAGGGCACCACCTACCCCAAGGGCATCGGCACCCACGCCAACAGCACCATCACCTACAACCTCAACGGCGCCTACTCGCGTTTCCAGTCCGACACCGGCATCGACGACGAGATGAACTCCCTCGCCGCCGTCACCTTCGAAGTCTGGGGCGACGGCACCAAGCTCTACTCCAGCCCCACCGTCATGACACCCACCAGCCCGACCCAACCCGTCGACGTCAGCCTAGCCGGCGTCCACACACTGACCCTCAAGGTCACCGCCGCGGGCAACGGCATCACCAACGACCACGCCGACTGGGCCGGCGCCAAACTGCTGTACTGACACCGACTGCCGGGCCGGCGGGAGCCCTCCAGACGCCCGCCGGCCCGGCGACGTTCCGTTGCGGTTTGTTGCCCGAGCCAGAGCCGACGGATGGGGCGAGGTCGGCGGCGGGGCCGGCTAACCCCCCGGTCGGCCGGCACGCCGAGAAAGAGGGCACCACGATGGTGTCACCCTCGACTCCCCGCACGCCTCGCCGACAGCGACCGCGGCTCACACCCCGACGCAGGGCCCAGGCGGCACCACCGCCTCCCCGCTGTCCTAGTACTCCAGCAAGACTTCGACGTTTTGCCTGTTCAGAGGCTGCGCGGTGAAGTGCAAGTCGGCGTCCACCACGCAGCTGAACAGCATCCGCAGTAGGAGGTCTCGCGCGAGCACGGCGTCCGGGGCCGACGGGCGCGTGAGCCACTGCGGCAGCGGTAACCGGCTTGTCGGGGTGATCTCCGGAACGACCGCAGCGACGCGGGCGATCGCCTCCTCGATCAGCGCTTGGTCCTTGTGAGTTCGTGCCTTCACGGAGCCGATGAGCGTCTGCAGGTCCTGGTATCCGGGAAGGCCGCTGGGTGCCCCTGCACGACAGCGGCGAACGGACGCCCGGCATGCGACGCAGCCAGCCAGGCCCCGGCTTCCTTGTGAGGAACACCGACTCTTCGACCGCCGGCCTCGGCGGCGTGCAGGCGGCTGAAGGCGAAGCTCCATGCGGCGAGGGCTCCGGAAATCGAAGTGGACCCCGGTACTGAGCGGCCAGGGCCCCGGAGCGGGGCGCCATGAGGGAGCGTAGGTGGGGCGAGGACGGGGAGAGTCCTCCTGCCAGGGCCGTTCCGGAGGTCGAGGTGGAGGTCCGCGGTGAGATGCCACTGGATGCCGCCGAGTACGCGCGCACCACGGTGCTCGATGTGGCGCGCCATGCGCACGAACCGGTGCTGTTCGTGAGGGTGCGGCTGACGCAGGGGCGGGATCCGGGGGTGCGGCGGTCGGCGGTCGCCGGGGCCAGCGTGGATGTGAACGGGCGGCTCGCGCGGGCCCGGGTGGCGGCCGAGACGATGTACGAGGCGATCGATCTGCTGAGGACCGGCTGGACTACCGGCTGGCCCGGTTGGAGCACTGGAGGTTGTGGCCCGGCCCGATGACGGTGGACCCGTACGAGCGGCGGCGGCTGGGCAGACCTAGTACTGCAACCGCACTTGATCATGGTTGACTTGGCGAGTGGTTGATCTTGGGGTGGGGCAGGTCGAGGAGTGGAAGGCGGCGCTGGCGG
>NZ_JBSFJV010000130.1:0-16545 GCF_053598235.1 Kitasatospora sp. NPDC001159 | reverse complement strand
CCGGTTCCAGGGCGGCGGCCAGCCGGCTGGTGCCGAGGGCGCGTTCCCAGGCCTGCTCGTCCACCTCGCTCTCGGTGGCGCCGGCCGGCCCGGGGTAGAAGGCGAGCAGACGGTCCAGGACGGCGTTGCGGAACAGGAACGCGGTGCCGACCGGGATCCCGAGCACGGACCAGGCCCGCTCGTCCAACTCGCCGTCCGGGTCGAGGAGGTAGCGGTCCGGCACGGTGCGGAAGCGGCCGCCGGCCGCGCCCGGCTGCTGGAACAGCAGGCCGCAGGCGGTGCAGGTGCAGGCCAGCGCGCGTTCGTCGACGTCCACCAGGTGGCGGTGGCCGACGGGCAGGTCCCGGCCGCAGAACCCGCACTGCTCGGGCCGCGGCGGCGCGGGCTCGCGCAGCCGGCGCAGCAGGGCGATCCCGTCGCGGGAGACCCTGCGGGTGTTCATCGGGCCTCCGCGGGCTGCGGCGGGCGGGTGCCGATCTGGAGCAGCTGGGGGGCGCGTTCCAGCTCCAGGGCCGTCACCTCGGGCGCGTGGCAGGCGAGTGCCGCCTCGACGTCCTGCTCCCCGCAGCCGCAGCCGGAGGCGGTCCGGCGCAGCCGCAGGGTACCGGTGTCCGGTTCGAAGCCGAGCACCTCGATCCGCTCGGGCAGGTTGGCGAGCGCCCGGTCGATCCGGGCGGTCACGTCGTCGGGGTGCAGGTCGTGCAGGAGCAGCAGCCCGGCCACCGCGGGGTCGTCGAGCATCCGCTCCAGGGCGGGCGGGGGTACGGCCGGGACGAGCCTGGCCAGGCCCTCGCCGTAGAACTCCATGAGGTCGCGGACGAGTTGCTCGCCCGCGCGTTCCGCGCCGCTGCCGGCCAGGGCGTCCAGGGCCTCCTGGATCCGCAGCCCGGTCTGTTCGGCCGTCATGCGGTGAGCCCGCTCAGGCCGGTGGGCACGTGCATGGTCTGCAGGGTGCGCCCGCCGACGTACATGTGCACGCCGCAGGGCAGGCAGGGGTCGAAGCTGCGCACCGCGCGCATGATGTCGATGCCCTTGAAGTTCTCCGGGGAGTTCTCCTCGAAGATCGGCGTGTTCTGCACCGCGTCCTCGTACGGGCCGGGCGTGCCGTAGCTGTCGCGGACGCTGGCGTTCCACGGGGTGGGCGGGTACGGGTGGTAGTTGGCGATCTTGCCGTCGCGGATCACCATGTGGTGCGAGAGCACGCCGCGCACGGCCTCGGTGAAGCCGCAGCCGATCGACTCGTCCGGCACCTCGAAGCGCTCCCAGGTCTGGCTGCGCCCGGCACGGACCTCGTCGAGCGCCTTCTCGACGAAGTGCAGGGCGGCGGCGGCCGCGTAGGCCTGGAAGTAGGTGCGGGCCCGGTTGCGCTCGATGGCGTTGCTCCACTGCGGGATCTTCCACTCGAAGGTGACCTCGGGCTTGGTCATCGAGCGGGGCAGGTTGATCCGGACGCTGTGGCCGGTGGCCTTGACGTAGCCGATGTCGACCAGCCCGGACAGGGCGGTGGACCACAGCCGCGCGATCGGACCGCCGCCGGTGTCGAGGGCGAGGTGGTCCTTGCCGTCGAACCAGCGCGGGGACATCACCCAGCTGTACTTGTCGTCGAAGTTGCGCTTCTGCGGCTGCGGGATGGTGTGCTGGTTCCACGGGTGCCGGGGGTCGACCGGGTTGCCCAGCGGGTCGTGGGCGACGAAGAGCTCCTTGCCCTGCCAGTCCTCGTAGTAGGAGCTGCCGAGCAGGATCCGGATGCCGAGGTTGATCTGCGTCAGGTCGTTGGTGACGAGCTTGCCGTCGACGATGACACCGGGGGTGACGAACATCCTGCGACCCCAGTCCGTCATGTTGCGGTACGTGAAGTCGCAGTGGTCCGGGTCGTTGAGGCTGCCCCAGCAGCCGAGCAGCACCCGCCGCCGGCCGACCTCCTCGTAGCCGGGCAGGGCCTGGTAGAAGAAGTCGAAGAGGTCGTCGTGCAGCGGCACGACCTTCTTCATGAACTCGACGTAGCGCATCAGCCGGGTCAGGTAGTCGGTGAACAGCTGCACCGTCGCGACCGTGCCGACGCCGCCCGGGTAGAGCGTGGAGGGGTGCACGTGGCGACCCTCCATCAGGCAGAACATCTCCCGGGTGTAGCGGCTGACCTGGAGCGCCTCGCGGTAGAACTCGCCCTCGATCGGGTTGAGCGAGCGCATGATGTCGGCGATCGTCTTGTAGCCGTGGTCGCCGGCGTGCGGGGCCTCGGTGCGCTCGGCCAGCTCCAGGACGCCCGGGTTGGTCTCGCGGACCATCTTCTCGCAGTAGTCGACCCCGACCAGGTTCTCCTGGAAGATGTTGTGGTCGAACATGTACTCGGCGGCCTCGCCGAGGTTGATGATCCACTCGCCCAGGTGCGGGGGCTTCACGCCGTACGCCATGTTCTGCGTGTAAACCGAACAGGTGGCGTGATTGTCGCCGCAGATCCCGCAGATCCGACTGGTGATGAAGTGCGCGTCGCGCGGGTCCTTGCCGCGCATGAAAACGCTGTAGCCGCGGAAGACGGACGAGGTGCTGTAGCACTCCGCGACCTTCTTCTGCTTGAAGTCGATCTTCGTGTGGATGCCCAGGCTGCCCACGATCCGGGTGATCGGGTCCCAGGACATCTCCGTCAGGCCGCTGCCGTCGCCGGCCGCCCTGGTCGTCGGTGTTGCCATCGTGTCTGCGTGTCCTTGTCTACGGGGTCTACGAGCGGGGCGGAGGTCGACGGGGGCCGCACACCGGTCGGCGTGCGGCCCTCCCCTGTCACCAGGGCGGGCGGTAACCCGTGGTCAGGTGGCGGCCGGTACGGCGCCACTTCGGTTCCTTGTCGACGGTCTTCTGGGTGATCGCGCGCAGCCGCCGGATCAGCGATCCGTACGCGGTGCTGGCGCTGGTGGAGACCCGCGAGCCGGGCGGCGGGTCCATGAAGGGCATGAACTTGTCCGGGAAGCCCGGCATGGTGCAGGCGATGCAGATGCCGCCCACGTTCGGGCAGCCGCCGACGCCGTTGGTCCAGCCGCGCTTGGCGACGTTGCACTTGACGACCGGGCCCCAGCAGCCGAGCCGCACCAGGCACTCGGGCGTGCCGTAGTCGGTGGCGAACTGGCCCTGCTCGTAGTAGCCGCCGCGGTCGCAGCCCTCGTGCACGGTGGCACCGAACAGCCAGGCGGGCCGCAACTTGTCGTCGAGCGGGATCATCGGCGCGGAGCCGGCCAACTGGTACAGCAGGTAGGTGAGCGTCTCGGCGAAGTTGTCGGGCTGGATCGGGCAGCCCGGCACGCAGACGATCGGCAACCCGGCCTTGGACTTCCAGTCCCAGCCGAGGTAGTCCGGCACGCCCATCGCGCCGGTCGGGTTGCCGGCCATCGCGTGGATGCCGCCGTACGTGGCGCAGGTGCCGATCGCCACCACCGCGGTCGCCTTGGGGGCGAGCCGGTCCAGCCACTCACTGGTGGTGATGGGCTGGCCGGTGACGGGATCGTCGCCGAAGCCGCACCAGTAGCCCTCCTTCTTGATCTTCTCGTTGGGGATGGACCCTTCGACGACCAGGACGAACGGTTCGATCTCGCCGCGGTCGGCCTTGAAGAACCACTCGACGAAGTTGTCCGCGCCCTGGACCGGGCCGCACTCGAAGTCGATCAGCGGCCAGTGCACCGCGACCTTCGGCAGGCCGGGCAGCGCACCGGTGACGATCTCCTCGATGCTCGGCTGCATCGCGGCGGTCAGTGAGACGGAGTCGCCGTCGCAGCTGAGGCCGGCGTTGATCCAGAGAACGTGCACCACGTCGGTGTCGGTTGTTGCAGCACCCATGAGGATGCCTCCTCGGGGATGGGAGCCGGACGAAATGGCTCAAAGACAAGTCATAGCAACGGTTCGGATCGAACGCCGGTCCGGAAAGCCGAAGGGGTCGCCCACAGGACGCAAGCGGGGGCGGCCGTTCGGGTCACATCCGCGCGGCGGGCCCTGCGGGGGCTGGGCGCTTGCGCACGAAAGCGGACCGCAGCACGTGGTACGGCGATTCGGGGGTGAAGAACTGCCGGTGCATCACCGCGAGCTCCTCCTCCCGGTACTCCGCCAGCGGCTTGGCCCGCTCGTCTGCCTCGCGGGCGACCTTCTTCGCCACGATCCGGCGCTGCGCGGTGGGCGAGGCGGCGAGCAGCCCGGCCAGGCGGGCCGCGCTCGGCCCGAACTCCTGCGGCCCGCAGTCGAGCACCCGGTCGACCAGGCCGATCCGCTCGGCGGCCGCCGCGGACACCGGCAGCGCCTGACGGGTCAGCCGTTCGGCCTCCGCCGTACCCACCCGGCGCGGGAGGGTGTACGTCCAGTACTCCGAGCCGTACAGCCCCATCAGCCGGTAGTGCGGGTTGAGGACGGAGCCGCCGCGGCACCACACCTCGTCCGCGGCCAGGGCCAGCATCACCCCGCCGGCCGCCGCGTTCCCCGCGACGGCGGCGACCACCAGCCGGTCGGTGGTGGTGAGCACCTCGCCGACCAGGTCGTCCATCGCCGTGATGTTGGCCCAGGACTCGGCGGCCCGGTCCGGCGCGGCCTCGATGACGTTGAGGTGGATGCCGTTGGAGAAGAAGTCCCGGCCGCCGCCGAGCACCAACACCGAGGTCGGGCGGGCAAGGGCGGCGCGGTACGCCTCCAGCAGCCGCCGGCAGTGGTCGGTGGACATCGCCCCGCCCGGGAACGAGAAGCGCAGGAAGCCCACCGGGCCGTCCTCGCGGTAGCGGATGTCCGACCACGCGGGGCCGTCCTGCCAGCCCGGCATCATCGGCGCCGTCACCTCCGGGACCGGCGGCAGCAGGTCGCCGAGCGCCGCCACCGCCGGGAGCTTGAAGGTCGCGGGCCCGCCAGGTGTGCGGCCGCGGCGGAGTTCGGGGATCCACACTGCGCCGTCCGAGGTGGCCCGGCACACGGCGCCGGCACGGGTGGCCAGCAGCTCGCCCGGACGGCCGCGCAGCACCGGCTCGCGGTGCCCGCCGTGCAGGTACCACTCGCCGCCGCACAGCGCGTCGAGCACCCCGGGCTGGGAGTCCGCCGCGCGGAGCCTGCGCAGTACCGCCTCGGTGGAGTCGCCCACCCAGTCGATCCGGCGTTCCTCCTGCCGCAGGAACGGCCGGGTGCGCACCGTCTCCCGCCAGCCGGGGCCGTGCTGCGGCTGCGGCGCGTGGCTGCCCGCGGTGACCCGCTCCACGGCGAGCAGCGCGGCCGCCACGGCCGCGTCGGCGACCTCGTTGCGGTACAGGTCGCTCTTGCCGCACTCGGGGAGCCGGCAGTGCGCCCAGGCCCAGATCGGCCCCGCGTCCATCTCCGCCTCGGCCTGGAGCACCGTGACACCCCACTCGGCGAGGCCGTCCTGGATCGCCCGGTCGAGGGAGGACGGGCCGCGGTCGCCCGGCGGGCCGGGATGGACGATCAGGCAGGTCAGCTCCGACCAGACGTCCCGCGGGATCGCCGTGCGGAGCATCGGGGCGAGCACCAGGTCCGGCCGGAGGAGGCCCACCGCCGCCCTCAACTCATCTTCATCACCGGCTAGTTGGACGTCCACGGTGTGCCGCCGGTCGCGCAGTTCGGCGTACAGCCGCTGGCTGAGGCTGTTGAACGCGCTGGCGAGGAGCAGGATCCGCATGTCCGCCTCCGACGGTGTGGGCCTCCGGGAACCCGGCGATCATGACCCCCGGCCCACCGGGCCTCCGGCCCGTCCGGCCCGCCGCGCCGCCCGTTCACCCGGGCGGCGGGGCGACGGGGCGGTGGCCGGATCAGATCCGGCGCCGACGGCTGCCGAGCAGCAGCACGGTGAGGGCCGCGGTGGCGACCCCCTCGGCCCAGGCGGCGAGCGTCTTGTCGCCGAACCAGACCGGCTCGTGCATGTTCGGCAGCGGCCCGAGGGCGCCGACGTCCACGTAGCGGTAGAGCAGCAGCGCGCCGAGACCGGAGGCGGCGACCGCCCAGGCGAAGAGGTCGCCGGACCGGCGCCGCCAGAGGAGCACGAGGACCACCGCGAGGCTCGCGGCGGCGGCCTCGGCGCGGAACAGGGTGCCCTGGGTGATGGAGTCGCCGACGGCGTCGTACTGGTCGGCGAGCCGGGCGTGGACGACCGCGTCCACGGCGAGTCCGGCGGCGGCCAGCAGGCGCAGGACGAGGTGGGTGAGCCTTCGGCCGCGTCGGCCGGCGGATTCCGGGATGGCCACGGCGGGTCAGCCGACCGTGAGGGTGCCGTGCATGAACGGGTGGATGGTGCAGATGTACGGGTGGGGCCGGGAATTGGTCACGTGGGGGCTCCGTTCGGGAAGGGGTGCACTGACCCGAGCACGTAGTTGAGGATCGCGGCGGGCAGGGCCCCCACGGCCAGGCCAAAGCCCCCGAACAGCCGTCCGTTTCATCCCCACGGGTGATATCGAGGGCGAGGACTTGCCCCCGGCAGGGTCGGCCCGCTCGCCGCGTGCGAAGGGGTTGTGGAGATTCCGGCCCCCCGCGATGCCCGTCAGCGCACCGGGTAGGCGCCCCTCAGGTGCGCCGGTCCGCCCCGGGTCGGCCCGTAACGATCGCAGGAGGCCGATTCGATGCAGATGTCCACGGTCCGCCCGGTGCCCGTCACGTTCCCCGACAGCGCGCTGCCCGACGTCCCGGTCGACGCGGAACTCCGCTTCGACACCAGCCTCCCGTACGCGGCCTGCCTGGCGTTCCCGCTGACTCCGTGCCGGTGCACCGGCGACGGCGCCCAGGTGTGCTGGTACTTCAGCCGCGAACTGCTGAACGAAGGCCGCCACGAACCCGTCGGCAGCGGTGACGTGAAGGTCCGTCCGGGCCCGCACGGCGAGGTCCTCATCACCCTGCGGGGGCCCACCGGCACCGCGGCCGTGCTCAGCGCCCCGGGGGACGTCGTCACCGCGTTCCTCTCCGACTCCTTCGACCTGGTGCCCGCGGGATCGGAGTCCGACCACCTCGACGTCGAGGCCGCCGTCACCCGCCTCCTCGCCGACGACTGACCCGGACGCGCACGCCGTTCCGTAGAATCCACAGGCCGATCCCGCCGTACCCGCTCGCCCGCTGGAGGCCCTGTTGACGCCCGATCCCGGCCCCGGTGTACGCACCCGCCTGGAGTCCCTGCTCAGCGAAGCCCCGGCCGACCGGAGCGGGGCGCTGTGGCGACTCGCCGAGGAGGGGCGCCAGCTGGACGCCAACATCATCCGCCTGCCGCCGAACGCCGAGGTCGCCGAGCACGTGGAGCCGGACCTCGACGTCCTCGTCCAGGTCCTCGGCGGAAGCGGCCACCTGGACACGGACAGCGGCCGGCAGACCCTCACCCCGGGATGCACGGCCTGGCTGCCGCACGGCGCCCGGCGAGCCCTCTCCGCGGACGCGGAGGGCCTCCTCTACCTCACCGTCCACCGCCGCCGCCCCGGCCTCGCCATCCGCCCCGCTCCCGTTTCGTAGCGTGCCGGGTGCGGGCGCGGAGGCGCCCCGGGCCGTCGGTCACCGGCGGTCGGTGCGCAAGGCGAGGCGCGGGCAGGCCCGGACCGCGCGGCAGGCGTACGCACGCAGGCCGCGCGGTACGACGGCGCCGCGCTGGACGGGGTACCCCCATTCGTCGAGGGTGATGAGTTCGGGGAGCAGTTCGGCGCACTGGCCGTGGCCGGTGCAGGCGATCCGGTCGATGCGCAGGACCTCGCGGCCGTCGGCTGTCATGTCCACTCCTGGGTGTGGGTCGCGGGTGGGACGGGCAGGGTGGCCGGGCGGTGGCAGCGCCCGTGGGTCAGGTGGTGGTCGACGTCGCCGGTGAAGGTGGCGAGGGCGCTGGCGGCGAGGCGGGCGGCGCCGTCGGGGTGGCGGCAGGCGCCGCGTCCGGGCAGTAGGCCGATCCGGTGGCGGAGGCGGTCGAGGAGGTCGGGGGTGGCGTGGCCGTCGGCGAGGGCGGTGAAGTCGCCGGCGACGGCGGGCAGGCCGAAGAGGCAGGGGCCGCACTGCTGGGCTCCGTTCGCGGCCAGGTAGGCGAGGATGCGGGCGGTCTCGGCGAGGGGGCACGCGTCGTGTGGAAGGGCCGCGATGACGCCGGCTCCGGGCGTGGCGTGTGGGGTGAGGCCCTCGCGGCTGAACGGCAGGCCGAGGGCGTGGGGGAGGCTCAACCAGGTTCCGGCGAAGCCGCCGACCAGGATTGCCTGGAGCGGCTGGTCGGGGCCGTCGGCCTGCTGGAGGAGCGTTCCGACGAGGGTGCCGGGTTCGGTTTCGAGGACGCCGGGGCGGTGGACGGCTCCGGCCACGGTGACCAGGGTGGTGCCGGGTGAGGCGGTGGTGCCGGCCTGCCGGAACCAGTCGGCGCCGTGGCGGGCGATCAGGGCGAGGTGGGCGAGGGTTTCGAGGTTCTGGACGAGGGTGGGCCGTCCCCGGACTCCCTTCTCGTGGGTGCGGGGCGGGGAACTGGTGGGGCGGGCGGGGCCGCCGTTGAGCCAGTGAACCAGGGCGGTCGACTCGCTGGTGACGTAGCCGTGCGGCAGTGCCTCCAGCCGGACGACCACGGGGTCGACGCCGACATCTCGGCGTTCCTCGACCGCGGCGGCCAGGGCCGGCAGCTGGGCGGTGCGGCTGCGGGGCACGCACAGGTGGATGCGGTCGGCGCCGACGGCCTCGGCCGCCAGGACCGCGCCGTCCAGGACCAGGTGCGGGGCGGCGGCGAGGAGGGTCCGGTCCTTGCGGCTGAGCGGTTCGCTCTCCATGCCGTTGGCGACGACCACGGCCCGGCGGCGTCCCTCGGCGACAGCGCGGAGCTTGCGCCCGGTGGGGAACCCGGCTCCGCCTCGCCCGGTCAGCCCGGCCGCCTCGACGACTTCGATCAGCGCTCGCCCCGTCCGGGGTACGGGGCCGTGGTGTCGAAGGTGCTCCGTGAGACCAAGTGGCCTGCCAGTGGCGGACCAGCTGTCCAGCAGCCGCGTGGTGGTGCTCGGCTCGGTGAGCGCGCGGGCCGGTGCGGGGTTCATCGGATGCCTCCCGGGGCGGTGACGGAGAGGGCGGCAGCGCGGTGGGACCAGCCGGGTAGCAGCGGCCCGGTGGCCAGGAACGCGGTGGCCAGCAGCGGCACGGCCACGACCAGGAGACCAGCACTCAGACGCGCCGCGATGTGGCCGGGCCCGGCCCGGTAGAGCCGCCAGCCTGCGGCGGCAGCCACCGCGGCCAGGCAGGCTGCGTAGAGCCACAGTTGCAGCGGCAGACGGGTGTCGCTGCCGGTGCCGGCCGCGTGGAACAGGCCGACCGGCCAGGCCGCGTACGCCAGCCAGTGCACCGCCTTCCACCGCCCTTGGCCAATGCGCAGGCGCAGTGCGCTGGTGATCGCCACCGCGAGCAGGAGGTCGAAGGCGACGGTGCCCAGGCCCAGCCACAGCGGCCGGTAGGAGGCGCCGAACGGAACGACGGCGGTGGCCCAGGAGAGGTGGACGTAGGGATCGATGATCGCGGTGGCGACGTGCAGGGCGAGGAAGGCGAGGGTGAGGACGGCCAGGTTGCGGTGGAGCAGGCCGATTTCGAAGCGGCCGATCCGGCGCGGTCGGGCCTTGCCGCCGATCGCGATGCCGAGGGCGACGGTCGCGGTGAGCAGGAGGAGGCTGACGGTGCCGCCGGCGCGGCTGGCGTACCAGAGCGGGCTGGCGGCGAGGGCGGTCGCGGTGGTCATCTCGGGCCTCCTGCCCGGTCGTGGGGCCAGCCGCCGAGGCGGGTAACGGTGCCGTCCAGGCGGACCAGGCGGGCGGGCAGTCCGGTCCGTTCCAGCCAGGCGGTGGCGGCGTCGCCGAGCACGATCGCCGCGGTGGTGGCGGTGTTGGCGTCCACGCAGGTACCGGCGGCGACCGTGACAGTGCGCCAGTACGCTTCGGTGGACCGGCCGGTGGCGGGGTCGACGATGTGGTGGACCACCTGGCCGCCACGGCGCCACATGCGCACGCTCACGCCCGAGGTCGCCAGGGCACCGGAGGTGACGGCGACGACCGGGCCGGAGCAGGTGGCGGCGTGGTCGTCGGCCAGGCCGATGACCCAGCCCCCGTAAGGGGCTTGGCCTGCGATGGCGAGGTCGCCGCCGAGGTTGACCAGCACGCCGCTGCCGGTGGCGCCGGCGATCCGGCGGGCGGCGCGGTCGGCGGCCAGGGCCTTGGCGGTCGCGCCCAGGTCCAGGACGGTGCCGTACGGCACCAGCAGGCGCCGGGTGCCCGGGTCCCAGTCGACGGCCTGCCAGCCGGTGGCGGGCCGGGCCGTGGGCAGCGGCGTGGCGTCCTGAGGGCGCAGGGAGGTGAAGGTTCGGTCGTAGCCGAGGGCGATCACGGCGCGCCCCACGGTCGGGTCGACGGCCCCGCCGGTCAGTTCGGCGGCACGCAGCGCCGCCTCCAGCGCTTCGGCGAACAACTCGCTGACGGTCGTGGCGGTGCCGGCGGCGGCATTGATCCGGCTGAGTTCGGAGCCGGGACGGAAGCGACTGCACACGTGGTCGATGGCGGCGAGTTCGTCCATCAGGATCCGCTCGGCTTCGGTCAGCGTTCGCTGATCGGTGGTCAGCAGGGTGGCGGTGGTGCCGAGGGCGGGGAAGCTGGTGGCCGCGCCGAGGACGCGGTGGCCGTTCATGACGCACCGGTCCGGGTCTGCGGCATCTGGTGAGTGGGTGCCGGGGCTTGCGCCGGTGGGGAGAGGGTCGTGCAGGTGACCGTGGGCTGCGGCGTGGCGGCGCTCAGTGCCGGAGCGTCGAGTTCCTCATAGTTCTCGCGGCCCTGCTCCTCGTCGCCGCGCGGCGGTGTGTTGGCCGGGGCGGGAGCGGCGGGTTGCCGGATGCAGGTCACCTCGGCGGGCAGCGTGCTCGGTGCTGGTGCGGGTGCCGGCGCGGGCGCGGGCGCGGGCGCGCCGGTGACGCCGGGCGCGAGGCTGACGTAGGTGAGGCCGAGAGCGGCGGACCCGGCGGCGGCAGCCGCGACGGTCCAGCGGGTGGCGGTGGAGACCCGTCTCATCCCACGCTCGCGGCGCCCGGGCCCTTCGGGCTCAGGCTGGTTGTGGAGATCGGCCATGGCGGACGCTCCTCGTGGTCCGGCTCGGGTGTTTCCACTGACCACGATGCGTCGGGGCGCTTCTCGGACCTGCTCACAAGCTGTGCAGAACCGGTAAAGATCAAGGTGTTCGGCGGTCGTGCCACAAGGGCAGGTCGAGGACGACGGTCAGGCCGCCACCGGGCGTGTCCTCCAGGGCGATGGTGCCGCCGTTGACGGTGATGAGCCGGTGAACGATCGCCAGACCGAGCCCGCTGCCCCGGGCCTTGGGGTTGCCGAAGCGGTGGAAGGCGACCGCGCGTGCCTCGGGGGTCATGCCGGGGCCGTCGTCCACCACCCGTACCCGGACAACGCCGGGCACGGGGGCGCTGTCGATCGTCACCGTCCTGCCGTCCGGGACGGCATCCAGGGCGTTGGCCAGCAGGTTGTCCAGCACCTGCTCCAGGTCGCCTTTCCCCAGGGCGACCGGATGGCCGTCCTGGCAGCGGCTGACAAGGTGGATCCCGCGCTCCTGCGCGACCGGCTCCCAGGCCGCCACCCGGTCGGCCGCGACCTCGCCGACGCGCACCGGCACCGGTTTCGGTACGGTCTGCTCGGCCCGTGCCACCGCGAGCAGCCCGTCCACCAGGCGCGAGAGCCGGGCCACCTCCTCCTGGGCGGAAGCCAGCAACTCGGGTGCGCTCTCCGGTGTGGCGGTGGCCAGGAGGTCGAGCCGCAGCCGCAGGGCCGCCAGCGGGGTGCGCAGTTGGTGGGAGACGTCGGCGACGACGGCCTGGTGGCCGTGGATCAGCGCCTCGGTGCGGGCGGCCATGGTGTTGAACGTAGCGGCCAGTCGGCGGACCTCGGGCGGGCCGCTGTCCACTGCGGCACGTTCGCCGAGCCGACCCTCGCCGAGCTTGTGGGCGGCGACGTCCAGGGTGGTCAGCGGGCGGTTCACCCAGCGGGCGAACCGGACCGAGACAAGGGCGGAGGCCGTGATCCCGGCCACGGCGACCAGACCGGTCCAGGCCCAGGTGACCGCGATCCGGGTGTCCAGCGGGGCTGCGGAACGGGCCAGGACCACCGCACCGTCCGGCTGCCGGAACGTTCCGACGGGCTCCGCGGCCAGCAGCCGACCCTCCGTCTCGGGCGGTTCCGGCTCCCGTCCCCTGAGCGTCTCGGCCGCCAGCTCGCGGGCCTCGGGGGCCTGGGCCGCCTGGCACGGTGTCGCGGCCACCAGCCGGCCGTTCACGTCGTACACCGTCGCGCAGTCCCCCGCCTCCGCCACGTCGGAGAGATCGGCGTTCATGGCGTCCGCCGGTGCCCGGTCGGACAGGTATTCCTCGGCGGAGGCAGCGATGACCCGGGTGGCGGCCTGGGCCTCGTCCCGGAACGCCAGGTGTTCGCGCTGCGTGATCGACAACCCCAGGGGTACCGCCGCTGCGGCCACCAGAACGACCGTCAGTGCGAGCAGGGCCAGCACGATCCGGCGGGTCACGGCGTCTCCGCGACCTCACCGAGTCGGAAGCCCCGCCCGTAGGCCGTTTCGATCAGACCGGGCACGCCGAGCTTGCGCCGCAGCGCGGCGACGTGGACGTCCACCACCTTCGTCGGCCCGTACCAGTGCGCGTCCCAGGCGCTCTCCAGGATCTCCTGACGGGTCACCACCCGGCCCGGGTCGGTCGCGAGGCAGGCCAGGATGTCGAACTCCTTCGGCGTCAGGGGAACGTCCCGGCCGCAGACCGTCACCCGGCGGGTGCGGCGGTCGACCGTGAGCGGGCCGTGGCGCACCGGCTCCAGCTCCGACGGGCGGGTGCGGCGCAGCACCGCGCGAAGCCGGGCCATCAGCTCGGCCAGGCCGAAGGGCTTGACCAGGTAGTCGTCGGCGCCTTCGTCCAGGGCCAGGACCCGGTCGGCCTCCTCGCCGCGCGCGGTGACCACGATGATCGCCGTGTCCGACCGCTGCCGGATCCTCCGGCACACCTCGACGCCGTCCAGGTCTGGCAGGCCGAGGTCGAGCAGCAGCACATCGGGTACGGGCGCCGCCAGCGCGGCACGGCCGGTGTCGACGCTGTCGGCGGCGTAGCCGGCCTGCCGCAGGCCCCGTACGAGGGAGTCCGCGATCACCGGATCGTCCTCCACCACCAGCACCCGGAAGGCCCCGGTGTCCGTCGCCGTAGTCATTTCGTCCCGCTCCCTGGTCTGGCCAGCCGTTCGGCGGTCACCGCCATCGTGCCCACACCCGGGGAACGATCGCTTGGGCCGAACAGCCCCGGCTCCATCCACAGCTGTCCGGTACACGAGCAGGGCCCGCCCGGCCCAGCCGATCGGCCCGAAGGCCCCTGGCACCTGAACGAGCCCGTGGGGTTCGGTGGACTGGAGGATCGGAGGTCCGGCATGACCGAGCTGCACAACGACAAGCAGGCGGCGCAGCACACGGCCCACGGCCCGCATGCCTGGCTGGAACCGGCCCTGCTCGCCGTCACCGGCGCGGCGCTGGCCGCCGGCGGGATCGCCTGGCTCGCCGACGCCGGGACGCTCGCCGATACGTGCTGGGCCGCCGGAACCGCAGTGGCGATCATCCCCTCCGTCGCCTGGGTCATCAGCGCTCTGCGCCGCGGCCGGGCCGGAGTCGACCTGATCGCCGTCCTCGCCCTGGCCGGCACCCTCGCCACCGGCGAGTACCTGGCCGGAGCCCTGATCGCACTCATGCTCGCCACCGGCCGCTGGCTGGACGCCGCCGCCGAACGCCGCGCCTCCCACGACCTACGCCACCTGCTCGAACACGCCCCGCGCTCGGCCCGCCGCCGCACCGGCGACCAGGTCCGCACCGTCCCCCTCTCGGAGGTACGGGTCGGTGACCTCCTGGTGGTCGGGCCCGGCGAGGTCGTCCCCGTCGACGGCCGGATCGCGAGCGGCACCACCGTCCTGGACGAGTCCGTCCTGACCGGGGAGTCGGCACACATCGAGCGGGCAGCCGGAGAGACGGTCCGCAGCGGCGGCGTCAACGCGGGCAGCGCCTTCGACCTGCGCGCGACAGCCACCGAAGCCGACAGCACCTACGCGGAGATCGTCCGCCTCGCCCAGCAGGCCGGTGCCGAGAGCGCCCCGGTGATCCGGCTCGCCGACCGGTACGCCGCCTGGTTCCTGCCGCTCTCCCTGGCCGTGGCCGGCCTGGCCTGGCTGCTCAGCGGATCGGAGGTGCGGGCGGTGGCCGTGCTGGTCGTCGCCACCCCCTGCCCGCTGCTGCTCGCGGCACCGGTCGCGATCGTCTCCGGCCTGTCCCGCGCCGCCCGCCAAGGCGTCGTCATCCGCGACGGCGCAGCCCTGGAAACCCTCGGCCGCGCCCGCACCCTCGTCCTGGACAAGACCGGCACCCTCACCACCGGCCGCCCCCGTGTGATCGACATCGCCGCCGCCCCCGGCCACAGCGTGACCGAGGTCCTCACATTGGCCGCCTCCGTCGACCAGTACTCCCCGCACGTCCTCGCCCAGGCCATCACCGACGAAGCCCACGCCCGCGGCCTGGCCCTCCTGCCCGCACACGACATCGCCGAGGAGCCCGGCCGCGGCGCCACCGGCCACGTCGACGGCACGGTGGTGAGCGTCGGCAAACACGACGGTGCGCCCCTGTCCGCCTGGGCCCGCGCCGCCGACAACCGCGCCACCCTGGATGGCGCCGCCACCGCCTGGCTGTCCACCGACGACACGCCCACCGGGGCGATCCTGCTGCGCGACCCGCTCCGCCACGACGCACCCCGCACCCTGCGCCGCCTGCGCGAAGCCGGCATCACCCGCCTGCTCATGCTCACCGGCGACCGCACCGAGCCGGCCCGCGAGGTCGCCGCCGTCCTCGGCCTCGACGACGTCCACGCCCAGCAGACCCCCGCCGACAAGGTCGCCGCCGTTCGCGCCGAACGCGAGCGCGCCGTCACCGTCATGGTCGGCGACGGCGTCAACGACGCTCCCGCCCTCGCCGCCGCGGACGTCGGCGTCGCCATGGGCGCCCGCGGCTCCAGCGCCTCCTCCGAGGCCGCCGACATCGTGCTCACCACCGACCGCGTCGACCGCCTCGCCGACGCCGCAACCATCGCCGTTCGCGCACGGCGTATTGCCGTCCAGAGCGCCCTCGGCGGCATGCTGCTCTCCCTCGCCGCCATGGTCGCCGCCGCGTACGGCCTGCTCCCGCCCGCCGCCGGCGCCCTGCTCCAGGAAGCCATCGATGTCGCCGTCATCCTCAACGCCCTGCGCGCCCTACGCCTCGACCGCACCGCCCTGCCCACCATCGAACCGGCCACCGAACAGCTCATCCGGCACTTCGCCGCCGAACACGACGACCTGCGCGAGGTCATCGAAGCCGTCCGTGAAGCCGCCGACCGGCTCGCCGACACCACCGGCCCGCAGGCCCTGCACGCCGTCCGCCACGTCAACCGGCTCCTCACCGAACAGCTCCTGCCGCACGAACTGGCCGAGGAGCACCAGCTCTATCCTGCCCTCGCCCCCGTCCTCGGCGGGCCGGAGGCTACCGCCACCATGAGCCGCGCCCACACCGAGATCCACCGCCTCGCCCACCGGGTCGCCACCCACCTGCAACTCGCCGACACCAACCACGGCCACCTGCGCGACGAACAGCTCGACGACCTGCGGGCCTGCCTCTACGGCCTCCACAGCGTGCTGCGCCTGCACTTCGCCCAGGAGGAGGAGAACTACTTCTCCCTCGCACACTGACCGAACAGAGAAGTCGGGGGCGGTCGAGTCGACCACCTCCGACCTCTCCGACACCGCCCGGGCGGGCTCCGGCGGGGGCTCACCCGGAAACGGGGCGGTCACCGTCGGGTCAGCCCAGGCCCTTGCGGGCGGTCTGGAATGCCTGGGCGTGGCCGGCCCCGTCGGTGGCGTCGTGCCGGAAGAGGGTGGCCGCGGCGGTGTCGCCGGCGGCCTTCGGACCCCACCATCACCGTCACCAGCCTCGGCGACCAGGGGGTCGAGGCGGTGTTCGGTGTCATCTACCCGCCGCAGGTGGCCCGGTTCGGCGGGTAGGTACCAGCCCTCGGCGCTCGATGTCAGGTAGAGGCGGGCTTTGCCGATGTCCCGCAACTGCGGCGGGCCGCACCCGGAAGGGTGCGGCCCGTACAGTGGGTGACGGTTTTCGTGGCGCCGGGAAGTGGTCGGCGCCAGCCACCTTGCGGTCATGGAGGCCGGCGAGGCCCGCCCTCGATTCACCAGCTGCGCAGGCCAGGCTCGGGGCATGGGCCCCCCACCGGCTGGGATGTGGCCCGTGCGGATCAGGTGCGTGAGTGGCAACTCCGCGACCACCAGCAGGACGGTCTGGTGACGGGCGTGACAGCCGAGGTTGGTCGACCACAGCTCCGGGACTGCGACGGTGGCCAGCGCGGCGAAGCTGGCTCGTCAGCAGCCGTTCAAGGCTGAGGGCGATCACGTCCAGGTCGGGGTGCTTGCGCTGCTTGTACTCCAGCGGGTCGGTGTCGGCCATCAGGTGGCCGCGGACCCGGTAGGAGTGGATGAGCTCCAT
>NZ_JBSFJV010000129.1:0-16993 GCF_053598235.1 Kitasatospora sp. NPDC001159 | reverse complement strand
GTGCGCAACATCCGCCTGGTCGACGGCGTCGACGGCCACGACATCGACTGCCGCATCGAGGGCTTCGGCGCGATGCAGCTCAAGTCCAGCGTGGTCAAGAAGGCCTGAATCCCCGCCCTCCGGCCCCACGCGACCGCGGAAACCCCTCACGTGCCGCGCGCCCACCACTTCCGCAGCACGTCCTCCGCCGGCTTCCCGTGGGGCGTGTACGCGAGCTTCTTCGCGGTCGCCCCGCCGTCGGGCCAGTCGTCCCACATCCACCAGCAGACGCCGACCCACCAGGGCTTGCCGTCGAAGAGGCGGATGATGGTGCGCAGGGTGTCGTCGCCGCCGGACGACGAGCATCCGGCGCCGACGAAGAGGACGACCAAGGCGGACCAGGCGGCGGCCATCCTCTTCATCGGGTTCATTGCTGATAGCTCCTCACCTGGACGGTTATTCAAAATCCCTCAAGGTCAGACGGGCGGCATCAGATCGCTCTCGCTGATGGTGTACGTCAGCAGGGGGTAGGTGAAGTCCGTTTCATTGTTCTCACGGCGCCGTAGTCGGTAGAACTCGCGCCTCTGCTCATCGTCGGCCGACATGAGGCGCGCGCCCTGCGGGAGGTATACATGTCCGTCGCGAAACCGAACGAAGGTCTTTGACGTTCGAAAGGTTACGCCCAACCATTGGTTGTCCGCCGTCCGAATGGGCACATCCAGTACGATTTTATGCCTGAGGCGCCGATTCGAATCGGCAGAAAAAGCGACGATACTGTTGTGCGCGAGGGGGATCTCGAACTTCTCGCCAGCGGACCCCTTTGATTCGAAGATCAGCTTCCTCGACGGACCCGCTTCGGGATGTTGGTAGCAGGAGAAGACGGCGATAAACGACTCGTCGGCCAGATCGAGGGCTTGGTCGGAATGGCTGCCCATGGTTGTGTAAGCGTTCGTGTAGCTCTCGATGAGAGCGTTGTTGAAGCCGACCGAAAGCGCCGCACGCTCTTGAATCTGTTGCGCCAGCCGTTCGTGCACAGCCTGGAAACGCTGCATCGGGCTGCCGTACCGCGTGGTAGTGCGCACGAGAGGCACACCACCCGCCTCGTCGATCCTGGTGAGCGTGGCACCTCGCCGGCCTTTTCCTACGTCTTCCAGACGAGCCGACGCGGACAGCTCAGCAAAGATATTCTCCTCGATTGGCAAAGTGCACGAGAGGATCTCATCCGAGATCCTAAACCCGGGGGGCAATGTAGTCTCCCGCGTTCATACTGAAGAGAAATTCGTCGCCGTAATCAATGAAGGACGAGGTCCTGTTCTCCTCGGCGTACAGCCTGCGCAGCTCGGTCATGCCGGCCGGCGTGGATGGCCCCAGCTTGACCAAATCTCCGGCTACTTTGAGGAACGTGTGGCCGTTCTTGTGAACGGCTTCGGTGCTCGAACAGCGCACCACGTATCCCAGGCGGGTCGGGAGCAACTCGGCGTCCAATGTTGAGGGCCGGATCTCGTGCGTGTACAGGCGGTTGGTGGACAGCGGCATGAAGAAGACGGAGCCGGGATAGAGGGTCAGCGTGAACTGCGGGGGGAGCGCGACCCCGTCGCTTTTGGTCGGCTCCTTGAGGCGAAAGTGGAGTTTGGTCAGCCCGCTGGCCCCCTTCACGCCATAGTCGAAGGCGTCTTCGGCCAGGGGCTGCAGCTCGTCGAGCCGGTCATAGAAGGTACAGAAGGCCATGATGCCATTGGCGGGCATGTCCTTGGTCTTGTCGGCATGGGCCGAGATCTTGGCCTTGGCCTGCTTGCGCTCGGCCGTGGCAACGGTGTTGTGGTAGATCTGAGCGAGGACGTGATTCAGCGGTGCCTGGTTCCGGAAGACGGCGGCGGCCTCGCGGTTCAGAGCCTCGACGACGCGCGTGTCGGTCGGGCGGAAGCCCTCGGTCGGCCCCGAGAGATTCGTGGAGCACCGGAGCAGCCGGAAATGCAGTTCGTCACCGTTTCGTGTGACGGGCGTCAGATAGATTCCACTGCGATGGGCTGTTCCAGGTTTGGTGGACTCCGTCAGGGACTGGAACGCGTGCTCCGCACGGATCCGTCCGAAGTGATCGGCGTCGAGTCCGAAAAAGCGGCGGTAGTACACGCCGACGCCGTGTACGCGGATGGGAATCCGGCCGAGGTCGACGAGGGTCCAAGGTTTGTCGACGTCCTCGTGGTAACCCTGCGACAGCTCCCGGATAACGAACACCCGGGCAGCCGCATGCAGTTGGCGGCCGCTGATCCCGGATATATCGCCACACAGGTAGACGGTCTTCTGCGCGAGGTTGGGCGAACCAGAAGCAAGGTCCTCTGGCGTGATTGTGGACCCGAAGAAATCCCTGATCAAGTCATTATCTTGCAACACCGAAGGCGCAACCAAGATGTTGCTCGAATCCTCGATGCAGGCTTCTGTTGGCTCTGTTGTGTACATCAAACGGTACCTGCCATTCGCAGATCTTGGTGGATTGCTCAAAACCGTTGACATGGCAACGGTCCGCACCCTTTCGCTCGCGTTGCGAAGCGTAAACGAAAGGAGTCGGACCGTTGAACCTTGATGCTCTCACGGGGCTCGACAGCGGGCAACGGGTTCTGCTGTACGGGCGGTGTGCGGAACTGCTCGGCGAGGTCGTGAGGCCGGGCGGGCGGCCCGCGGCGATCGGGCTGTCGAACTCGTCCCGATTGAACGCCTGCCCAAGACCGAACTACCCGTCAGGACTTCGGCGCGGACGCCGAGTGCTGGTCCGATGCGCACCCGCACTGGCACGATGGCCCGATGCGCATACTGATCATGGGTGGCACCAGGTTCGTCGGATTCCACTTCGCCCGGGCGGCACTCGCCGCCGGACACGACGTCACGGTGCTGCACCGGGGCAGGTCCGGTGCCCACCTGCTCCCCGACGCCACGCACCTGATCGCCGACCGCGACGCGGACCTGTCCCTGCTGCGCGACGGCAGCTGGGACGCCACCGTCGACGTCAGCGCGTACTTCCCCCGCCAGATCCGACACTTGGCCGACGCGCTCGGCCCCGGCGCCGCCGGACGCTACCTCCTGATCTCGTCCATGGCCGTGTACGACACCCCCGGCGCCCCGGGGTTCACCGAGGACTCCCCGCTGCTGCCCGCCGACGGCCCGGAGCCCGATGCGGTCACCGCCGCCAGCTACGGCCCGCTCAAGGTCCGGTGCGAGCGGGCGGCACGGGAGGCCTTCGGCCCGGACACGCTGCTGGTGCGCCCGACGTACGTGATCGGCCCCCAGGACTACACCCACCGCTTCGACTACTGGGTACGGCGCCTCGCCCGGGGCGGCGAGGTACTGGCCCCCGGCCGGCCCGACACGCCGGTGCAGGTCGTCGACGCCCGCGACCTCGCCGCCTGGATGCTCGCCCTGCTGGAACAGGGCGCATCCGGCGCCTACCACGCCGCCACTCCTCCGCCGTTCACCATGGGCGACCTGCTCGGCGCCGTCGCCTCCGCGGTCGCCCCGGCCGGGACCACGCTCACCTGGGTGGACGACGACTTCCTCCGGGCAGCCGACGTCCCGGACCGCGCACTGCCGCTGTGGACCACCAACCCGCTGATCCGCGCCACCGGCACCGCCGACCCCACCGCCGCCCTCGCCACCGGGCTCAAGCTCCGCCCGGTGGCCGACACCGCCCGCGACATCGCGCCGTTCGAGCCGCTGCCGGAGACCCTGACGCCCAGCCAGGAGGCCGACCTCCTCACCGCCTGGAGGCAGCGCTGAGTCCTGCGACACCTGCGGCGACGGACCCTGCGGGGCCGATGCGGCACCGTGCCCGGGCCCGGAGGGTGACCTCCGGGCCCGTGTGAAGGCCGTGGAGAAGGGCCGTCGGTACGGGCCGCCTCGCGTCCTAACCGGTGACGGCCACCGTCGTGGTCCGGCCGGGGGCGACGGTGACCGTGGCGAGGGTGTAGGTCGTGCCGTCGATGGTGACGGTGCGGGTCGGCCGGGGCGTCCCGTCCACGGTGATTCCGGTGTGGCTGCCGGGGAAGCGGGCCTCCCAGGTCAACGCGGTGTCACCGGTGTTGGTGAGGGTGCTGCCGGTCTGCCCGTCGTGCCGGAGGGTCACCGTGCCGTTCCCGATCGGGATGCCCGCGACCTGGAGCCAGCCGATGCCGGCCGGGAGCTGCGAGGCGGTGGTCAGGGCCTCCGCAGCGGCGTCTGGTTCGACGCCGAGCAGGCCCTGGACGGTCTGGCTCAGCAGGGTGAACGGGAGCTCGGGGTAGTCGCCGTTGAGCATCCGGCCGCTGGCGTGAGGCTGGTCGACACCTTGGTAGACGTGCTGCATCCACTTCCAGGCGGTGGCGCCGTCGTGGTTGGCGAAGTAGGTGTCGGGCAGGTAGGTGTAGCCCTCGGCGTTGACGGAGGCCTGCGGACCGGAGTCCTGGGCGTCGATGAACTTCAGGTAGGAGTCGAGGCGCGGGCCGGGGTCGAGGAGCTTCTTCGTCGGCATCAGCACGCTGGTCTCGTAGCCCCAGCCACCGACCGGGCGGCCCTGGGTGTCGTAGCCGTGGACGACGTCGGCGGGGTGCTTCGGGTCGACGCTCCAGGTGGTGTTGACGTAGCTCTTCAGGCCGGCGGCGGCCCGCTCGTACGCGGCCGAGCCGGCGCTGTCGCCACGGGCTGCGGCCAACGTCGCCGCGGAGAGGTAGGCCTGGTACTGGGCGGCGAGGGCGTCGCCGGCCTCGGCGTAGGTGGTGGCGGCGTTCTCCGCGTAACTGGCGGTGCCGGCGAAGATGCTGCTGCTCATCGCCTGGGGGATCGGGATGCCGTGGTTGTCGATCGGCCCGGGGTGCTGGGTGATGAAGGTGTCGAGGGTGGTGCGGACATACTCCGTCAGGAGGGGGTCCTCGGCGTAGTCGTGGTCACCGGTCCAGCGGTAGGCCTCGCCGGCCTTCTGGACCAGCTCGAAGGGGGCGGGCAGTTCCCGGACGAAGCTGTTCGGGCCGTGGTAGTCGATGGCGGCGTAGGTCCTGGCGTCCAGGTTGAGGGCCCACACCGGGTAGTGGCCGTTGAGATCGGTGGCGGAGGCGGCGAAGCCGCGCAGCATGGTCTTGTTCTGGGCGTCGAGTCCGAGCAGGTGGGCGCCGACCATCTGGTGGGCGAAGTCGCGGCTGTAGAACGCGGAGCGGAACGGGTAGCCGGCCCAGTACGTGGTGTCGTAAGTGCCGGTGGAGGTGCCGCCGGTGTTGTTCTCGTCCATGTTCAGCACGCCGGTGGCGCCTGCCTGTTGGACCCAGCTGTTGGCCTTGGTCTTGGCCCAGTCGAACATGGCGACCAGGTCGGCGTTGGAGGAGCTGATCTGCGGGTCGTTCGGGGCCGAGGGGGCGACCGAGGCGTCGTCCACGTTGACCCACCCCGACGGGGAGGAGTCGACGACGAGGGTGACCAGGTCACCTGCGGCAACCTTCACCCGGGGGAGGGTGTACTTGGCGTAGGTGGGCTGCCCGGGCAGGGTCAGCGACCGCAGGACGGTGCCGTTGACGCTGACCGAGAAGGTGCCGCCGGCCGCGCCGGTGGCGATCCAGGCGGACAGGTCGTAGGTGCCCGCGGTGACGGCGGTCACCTGTTGGCCGACCCGGTAGCCGGTGCCGGCGTCGAGGTAGGCGAGCCGACCGCCGGAGTGCGGGTTGTTGGTGGCCACGCCGGTGTGCTCGGTGAACGTCCAACCGGAGGCGCCGTTCTCGAAGCCGGGGTTGCTGAGGACCAGCGGCTCCGTACGGGTCAGCGTCCAGCGTTGGTCGGCGGAGGCCTCGCAGGCACGGGCCTGGACGGGAAGGTCCGTCGCGCCGCGCGGGACGGTGAGGCACTGCCCGTTGTCGACGACGGCGAGGGTGTAACCGCCGCCGGGTGCCGGCGAGATGGTGAACCGTTCGTTGTCGGGGACGCTTCCGCAGTCCTCGGTGACGGCGGTGCGGACGCGCTGGTGGCCGCTGCCGCCCACGACCAGGCAGCGCCGGGTCGCCGAGTTGATCAGGACGTAGGCGGCCGGGGACCCGGTGTTGACCCGCAGCAGCCGCCAGCGTTGGCTCAACAGCCCCTGGCAGGCCGCCCGGACGACCGGGGTCCCGGCCGCGGCCTGCGCGAACCTCGTCCCCAGGCACCCGCCGTCCGCCCCGGCCCCGAGGACGAAACTTGCGCCGTTCACCGGGGCGTCGTCCGCCGCCCGGGCCGGGCTCGCGACGACGGCCTGGGCGGTGAGGACGGTCAGGGCCGCGAGGACGGCGAGGCCCGACGGCAGGGCACGGGCGGAGGACATGGGGCTCCTTGACGGTGCGGCGGGGGTGGGATGCGGTGCGGTTTGAACGTTCAAAGCCGCAGGTCGAAAAGGTCCGGACGCGAACCTCGACCCACGGGTCTTGACCCATGTGATCGGTGACATGTGTCATTTCACATGCCGCTTCCAATGCCGTCAACGGGAAGCGCACGGGCGGCTGTCTCTTCCCCGCTTCTCGACCGAGAGTCAGGACCAACCTGTGCCCACAGCACGCTCCCGCCCCGGCGGACCACTCCGGAAACTCCTGCTCGGCGCCCTCGCCCTCGGCCTCGCCGCAGTCGGCACCGCCGGCCCGGCCCACGCCCAAGACCGGCCGGAGATCCCGGCCCAGCCTCCGACGTCGTCCACGACCCCGAAGGACCCGCACCCCGCGGCCGAGGGCTGGCGGCAGATCAACGGCACCTGGGTACAGGTCGGCGCCATCCGACCGCATGTCATGCCCAACGCCGACACCTTCGCCCAGCGGCAGGCCGCGAAGGCCCGCACCGCCGCCGCGTCCCCGCGCAACAACTACAACCTGCAGATGACCTACCGGGGAGGCCAGGACTCCATCGGAGTCACCACCGGCCAGCCGAAGGTCTACCTGATCTACTGGGGCAGCCAGTGGGGCAACCCCGGCACCGACCCCGCCACCGGCAACGTCACGCTCTCCGGCGACCCGGACGGCGCCGCGCCCTACCAGCAGGACTTCTTCAAGGGCCTGGGCAGCGGCACCGACACCTGGTCCCGCGTGATGACCCAGTACTGCGAGGGCATCACCCCCGGCTCGTCCTACTGCCCGCCCGAGGCCAACCACGTCGGCATGCCGGTGGCCGGCCAGACCCTCGCCGGCGTCTGGGTGGACAACGCGAAGCCCGCGCCGAAGGCCGCCACCGAGCCGGAGATCGCGGCCGAAGTCTCCGCCGCCGCCAAGCACTTCGGCAACACCGACCCGAACCGGAACCGGGACGTGCAGTACGTCATCAACACCGGCCAGGGCCTGGACTCCGACAAGTGGAAGGAACTCGGCTACTGCGCCTGGCACACCTTCATGCGCAGCTCGGCCGGCACCCTCGCCTACACCCTGATGCCGTACCTGACCGACGTGCCCGCCTGCGGCACCAACTGGATCAATACCGGAGCGCGCGGCCGACTCGACGGCTACGGCATCATCGGCGGCCACGAGTACGCCGAGACCATCACCGACCAGACCGCCTCCGGCGCCTGGACGGACGCGACCGGCCAGGAGAACGCCGACAAGTGCTCCTGGATCCCGGTCGGCGCCAACGGTGGGATGTTCAACCTGACCCTCTCCACCGGCGTCTTCCCGGTGCAGACGACCTGGTCCAACTACGACCACCTGTGCACGGGCGACGACCCGGTCTTCGGGAACGCGCCGCTCCAGGTCACCCAGCCGTGCGAGCAGACCGTCGAGAGCGGTAAGCCCGTCGACATCCCGGTGCTCGCCTCCGACCGCGCCGGGCGTCCGATCGCGTACAGCGCCAAGGGCCTGCCCGCCGGCCTGCGGATCGACCCGGCGACCGGTCACATCACGGGCACGACGCACGCGACCGGCTGGAAGACGATCACCGTGACCGGCCGGGACGACCGGGGCAACACCCAGAGCCAGACCTTCAAGGCCGGGTTCTTCCACGGCCCGCAGACCGGCTGCGCCCCGATCGAGCAGCTCAACGACCCGGGCTTCGAGAACGGCACCGCCGACCACGGCGTCTGGAACCCGTCCGGCTACAACGTCATCACGCCCTCCACCGCGCACCAGGCGCACAGCGGCTCGACATACGCATGGCTCGGGCAGAACGCCGCGAACGACGACTCCGTCACCCAGTGGGTGGAGACCACCCCCGGGTACACCAAGGAGCACCTCTCCTTCTGGCTGAACATCACCGGCAGCGCCCAGGGGGCCTCCGCACCGGGGGGTTCGGCGGTGGACACGCTCTCGCTGGAGCTCTACGACCAGTGGAGCGGCAACTACCTGGCGACCGTGAAGACCTGGACCAACCTGGACGCGACCAACGGCTACCGGCCGCAGTCCTTCGACCTGACTCCGTACGTGGCAGCCGAGTTCGGCTCGACGGTGGGCATCAAGCTCGTCACGCACTCGACGAGCGGGAAGACCGCGTTCCTGGTCGACGACGCGTCGGTGAAGCTGTCCTGAGCGGCACGTTCCCGGGTCCCGTCCACGAGGGCGGGCCCCGGGAGCGGTTCCAGCCCCGCACGGGCCCCCGTGTGGGCAGGCCCCGCACATCACCAGGCCGCGGCTCGGCGCCCGGTCACGTGTGGGCTTCGATGAAGCCGGTCAGGCTGTCCACGTACTCGGCCGGGTGCGTCGCGTGGGGAATGTGACCCGCTCCGCCCAGCGTCCTGACCTGCGCCCGGGGCAACGCCTGCGCGATCCGGGAGACGATCACGGCGAACCAGGGCGGGCTCTCCGTTCCCTCGGTGAGCAGCGCGGGCCCGGTGTAGCCGGACAGGCGGGTGAGGTCGAGCAGCGACCAGCCCGGGTCCTGCTGTTCGTCGAGGAAGGTGGGGGCGTTGGCGAGGAGGGTCTCCCTGGCCTGGGGCGGGAGCCGGTCCCACATGCCCGGACCGAGGGCGACCTCCTCCACGAACTGGTGCGCGCCCTCGAAGGTCTCCCCCGCCCGCAGGTGCGCCAGCACCGACGCGATGCTCTCCTCGGCCTCCCGCATCACCGGCAGGAGGTCCGGTTCCGGAGGCACGATCCCCATCAGCGGGGGCTCGTGGGCGACGACGCTCCGGAACAGCTCGGGGCGCCGGGCAGCCAGGCCCAGCGCCGTCGACGCGCCGAAGGAGTTGCCCGCGACGTGTGCCGGCGCCAGGCGGAGGGCCTGCATGAGGGCCGCGAGATCGTCCTCGTCCTCCGCCCGGGAGCCCTGCCCCGGCGGGTGTTCGCTGCGGCTGTGCCCCCGCCGGTCGTAGACCAGGACGCGGTACTTCTCGGCGAGGGCCGGCAGGACCGGGGTCCAGTCGCTGTGGTCCCCCCAGGAGCCGTGGACCAGGACGAGCGGCTCGCCGTCCCCCACCAGTTCGTAGTGCAGGTCGACGCCGTTCACCCGGGCCTGCGCCATGGTCCCTCTCCTCACCTGCGCAATGACGGTTTCCCGTCCATTCAGTCACCGCACCGCGGTACCGGCAACCAGGCCACCACTTCCCCGGCGGGAAGGCGCAGCTCGTCGCCGAGGCCGCGGAACGCAACGGCTGCGAGGTCCGCGCCCGCCTCGCCGCGCTCCCGGCGGAAAGCACGGCCTTCACCGCGGAACGGCGACCGCTCGCCCCCACCCCCGTCGGGGGCGAGCGGTGTCCGGCCGACCGACTACTGTGGGCTCAGAGGCCCAGGAGTTCGGCGAAGGTGCCGCCGAGGACGCGGTCGCGCAGCTCGCCGGGAGAGGTGACGCGCTCGACGAAGGCGCGGGTCAGGACCGGGTCACCGTAGGGGGCGTCCGAGCCGAAGACCGTACGGTCGGGCACCTCCTGGATCGCCAGGCGGACCGCGAACACGACGTTCGCCGTCGACAGTTCCAGGTACAGGTTCGGGGTCTCCTTGGCCAGTTCGACGGCCGTCAGCCAGTTGAGACCGCCGAGCTGGCTGATCACGACCGGGACGCTCGGATGGCGGCGGGCGAGCTCGGCCAGCGTCGCCAGGTCGCCGGCGGTGGTCGGCGCGAACCCGTGCACCACGACCGGCAGTCCGCCGTGGTCGGCGGAGGCCCGCAGGACCGGCTCGACCAGGCTGGCACCGTCCGGCGGCGGCGTCAGCTCGCCGATGCCCCTGAAGCCCCGGGCGACCACGTCCCGCTCCACCTCCGCGGCGATCCGCTCGGCCGGCACGTCGAGCCGCACCTTGCCGAACCCGATGAACCGGTCCGGGTGCGCCGCGCAGGCCGCCTCCAGCTCCCGCAGCGCCGCCGCGTGCGCGTCGGCACCGGCGGACTGCCCGCTGATCGTCGCGTGCAGCACGCTCATCTCCCGCTTGAACGAGGCCAGATCGGTGGCCCGCTCCGGATGCGGCCGGGTGCCGAAGAGCACCGCACGGTCGACGCCCGCCTCATCGAGCAGCGCGAGGTGGTCGCGCAGCGGGTCGTGAACGTGGCTGTGAGCGTCGATGATCAACGGTTTCTCCTGGTCAGTACCGGTCCCTCGGGGCGACCTCCGGTCGCCGTGCCCTAGTCTTCAGCCCTGACACCGTGACAAGGTCAAGCCGAACGGGGAGAGAACGACCATGCGGATCGGGCAACTGGCCAGACTCACCGGCACCAGCGAGCGTCTGATCCGGTACTACGAATCGACCGGCCTGCTGACCTCCACTCGCCTCCCCAACGGCTACCGCGACTACGAGCCGTCCGCCGAGCAGACCGTCCGCCAGATCCGCGCCCTACTGGCGGCGGGCCTGCCCACCCGGCTGATCAGTCAGGTGCTGCCCTGCGGCCAGCCGGACGGCCCGCTCATCGCCTGCCCGGGGGTGCTCACCAAGCTGCGTACCCAGCTCGCCGAACTCGACCGCCGCGCCGACGAGTTGGACCAGGCCCGGCAGACCCTGCGCCGGGCCATCGCCGCGACCGAGGCGGCGGGCCTGCCCCCGGCGGCCTGAGCCCCCGGCAGCACCGAAGCCGTCGCGCCACGGCGAACCGGCGCGCTGCCGGAGATCCACGCCTCAGCCCGTCGGGCTCGCCGCCTGCCGGTCGGGCGCGCCGACCGGGAGCCGAGCCTGGTTGACGCGGGCCTGCTGGGCGAGGAGGTCGACGAAGGCCACGGTGAGGGGGTCGGGGCGGGTGCGGGTGTAGGCGGTGAGGATGCGGCGGATCGGGGGGTCCGGGCGGAGCAGGACGCCGTCGAAGTGGGGCGGGACGATGTCGGCCGGTACCAGCGCCGGGCCGAGCCCGGCCCCGGCGAGCAGGGGTGCGGCGGAGGTCTGTTCGGCGCGCACCGCCGCCCGGGGGTGGAAGCCCACCTGGGCGCAGACGTGGTCGAGCAGATCGGCGAGGCCGTTGTCAGGGGCGTAGTGGACCCAGGCGCGGTCGGCGAGGTCGGTGAGCGCGACCGAGGCGGTGGGCCGGTCGGCCAACGGGTCGTCGGCAGGCAGGACGATCGTGAACTCCTCGACGCCGAGTTCGCGGATCGGCCCCTCCCATCCGGCCGGCCCGGGACCGATGCCGACGTCGGCGCGGCCTGCGGTCATCGCGTCCTGGAGCCGGTCCGCGTGCGCGTACTCGCGCAGCCGGATCGGTACGCCGGGGTGCAGACGGCGCCAGGACCGCAGGACCGGCGGCAGGATGCCGAGGCTGACCGAGTAGACGACGGCGACCTCCAACTCCCCCTCCTCCAGGCCGACCGCGCGCCTGGCCACCGAGGTCAGGCGCTCGGCCTCGGCCAGCGCGGCGCGGGCGTGCGGCAGCACCGCCCGGCCGGTCGGGGTGAGCCGAACCGAGCGCGGCAGGCGTTCCAGCAGCGGGCCGCCCAGCGTGCTCTCCAACGCCCGGATCTGGTGGGAGAGCGCCGGCTGGGTGACGTGCAGTTGCTCGGCGGCGCGGGTGAAGGAGCCGGTGTCGACCACGGTGACGAGGTATTCGAGCTGCCTGAGCGTCGGGGTTGCTGCCATGAGCGGATTTTATCAGTGAGGTAGAAAACAAGCCTTGGACTCATGACGGGCGCCCGGGAGAGGGTAGTGGTGCGGCCGCCGCGGGAAGCAGCGGGCGGCCGATCCCCCGATGACTCGAAGGAGTACTCCCATGTCCGATGGCACGCCTCTGCGGGGAAAGCGACTCGTGGTGGTCGGCGCGGGTTCGCGCACCGGCCGGGCCCTCGCCCGGGCCGCTTCGGCGGCCGGTGCCGCGGTCGTACTGGCCGGCCCGGATCCGCGCAAGCTGGAGTGGACGGCCGGCGAGCTGTCCGGGCCCTCCGAGGTGATCACGCTCGACCTCGCCGACGAGCGCTCGATCGCCGACTCCGCCAGGCTGGTCGGCCGCTTCGACCACCTGGTCTCGACCGCCGCGATGCCGGCCAACGGCCCGCTGCAGGATCTCGAACTCGCCGATGTGCAGCGGGCGTTCTCCGCGAAGGTGATCGGTCCGCTGCTGCTCGCCAAGCACCTGGCCGGACAGGTCGCCGAGGGCGGCTCGTTCACCTTCTTCTCCGGTGTGGCCGCCTGGCGCCCGGCCCCCGCACGCACGGTCATGGCCACCACCAACGGCGCGCTGGCCTTCCTCGTGCAGGCGCTGGCGGTGGAGATCGCCCCGGTCCGGGTCAACGCCGTCTCCCCCGGCATCGTCGACACCGGATCCTGGGACGGCCTGGGCTCCGACAAGGAGGCGTTCCTGCGCGGGGTCGCCGAGCGCAACCCGGCCCGCCGCGTCGGCAGCCCGGAGGACCTGGTCAAGGCCGTGTTCTACGCCATCGACAACCCGTACGTGACCGGCACCGTGCTGCACGTCGACGGCGGCGGCCGACTCGCCTGACCTCCCGCCCACCGGATCCGACGGGACGTCCCATCCACCCACCCGGCCGCGCTCGATGCCCGGAGCGTGGCCGACCGATTCGAGGAGCCACTCCCATGCGTTCGCGCACCCTGATCCGTACCGCCGCAGCCGTCGCGACGGTGGCGGGCCTGGCGGCCGGCACCGCCGCGGCCGCCCCGGCCCGCGAGGACGGCCACCGCCCGCCCCCGCACGCCTGGCCGCAGCGCCTGATCGACCGCTCGCCCGACCTGGTCCAGCCGAAGACGCTCACCGCGGACCGCTCGATCGGCGAGCGGCGCGCGGCCCAGGAGGTCCACCTGGCACAGCAGTTGTACACGTTCTGGAACACCGGGCAGCAGCGGTACCTGGACGCGGCGATCGACCCGCGGTTCAAGGACAACACGCTGCCGGCCGGCCGCCCGCAGGGCCCCGCCGGCCCGGTCCTCGCCTCGAGGAACTTCCGCGCCGCCGTACCGGACCTGTCCTGCGAGCTGTCCGACGTGCTGGTCACCGGCGACCGGATCACCGCCCGGCTGGTCTTCCGCGGCCACTTCACCGGAACCTTCAACGGCGTCCGGGGCAAGGGCCAGAACGTCGAGTTCAACGCCATCGACATCCAGCACGTCGGCACCGACAGGATCATCGAGGACTGGCACATCGAGGACAACGAGACGCTGCTGGCCCAGCTGGGCAGCCGGGGCTGACCGCAGGACGGGGGCGCGTCGCCGAGCGAGCGCTTGCTCGGCGACGCGCCCCCGTCCGTCCGTCAGCTGTGCTTCCAGGTCACCGAGAAGGCGCTGCCCCCGCTCAGCCCGGAGGTGGTGGCCTTGGTGGTGCCGCCGGAGGCCATGGTGATGCTGTCCGGGTTGAAGCTGCCCAGGCTCTGGCCGTTGACGGTGGCACCGCTGAACGACACCGAGCCGAAGTTCGAGAGCGGAAGCACCCCGGAGGAGCTGGAGGGGGCCTCGGCGATCACCTCGGCGGAGGCGAGGGAGGCGCTCCTGAGGGACTTGTTGACGGTGCGGCTCCAGCCGGCCGTGGTGTCGGAGAGGGTGAGGGTGAAGGAGCCACTGCCGTTGGTGGTGACACTCGCGGCGAAGTGGTCACCCGGCCGCACGGTGTTGCTGAAGTTGGACGGGTACTGCGGGTACATCTCGTACCAGGCCGAGTACACCGGGGAACCGTTCGAACAGTCGGCCTCGGTGCCGGTCTGCTCGACCGTACTGCTGCCGTCGCCGTCGAGGCCGACCCAGAAGCTGGACCAGGTGTTGCCGCCGGAGCAGGAGACGGCGGGCTGTACCCAGCTGGCGCTGACGCTGGCGAACCGGCCGCCGGTGGCGGCGTAGCCGGCCCAGTTGCCGCTGGTGCTGTGCAGGAGGCCGCCGCCGTGATGGGCCAGCGGAGCCTGGACGAGGGTTGGGGTGCTGGCGGCGACGGCCGGTACGGCGGCGCCCAGGACGCTCAACAGGGCAGCGGACACGGCGAGGGTGCGTCGACGGGCTACGGACATGGCTACTCCCTTGTGGGGGCGTGGAGTTGGCCGAGCGTCGACAAAGGTAGACCCACCGCGCGAGAGCGGTGGGTCACGGGGCGCTAACGAAGCTGTGCTCTGCGTGTGGTGGTGCGGCATCCGAGGGACGGCTCAGCCGTCGCCCGGGATGGGAACTCTGACGCACCTGCTTCCCGAAGTCCTCACCCTCGACGAACGGGGCTTCCCCGTCCAGCACGGAACGGACATCACCGGCGACCTGCGTCGCCACGTCCGCCGCGTGATCCGTGCGTGCCCGCGCCCGGCCCTGCGGGCAGACCCCCGACAAGCGCCGTGCGAAGCCCCGGACGGCCCTCCCAGAGCGACAACCCGCACGCCCGCCACCGCTCGACCATGACATCCCGACAGGAGCAGTCAGCACGTTGACCCGCCACGACCGGGTCACACCCCACGCCGAGAGCCATGCCGCCGCCCGCGCCGGATGGCTGCGCGCCGCCGGCCTCGGCGCCAACGACGGCCTGGTCTCCGTCGCCAGCCTCATGGTCGGTCTGGCCGCGGGGCGAGCACCTCCACCGTCGTCACCGGCGGCCTCGCGGGCCTCTCCGCCGGTGCCATGGCGATGGCCGCCGGCGAGTACGCCTCCGTCGGCTCCCAGGTCGACGTCGAGACCGCCGACCGCGCCCGACCCCGCGCGTCGTCATCGGCGGCGGACTCGCCATGGCCGTCACCGCCGCCGTCGGCCAACTGGCCCACGTTTCAGGAGCCTGACCCGTTCACGGCGTGCCGACAGCCGTTCCGCGCGCGCCCGCTCCCCGCACGGCTCCGGCAGTGGCGCGGGCCGGCCGTTCCTCCGACAACGCGCCGGAACGTTCACCCCGTGCCGATCCGGCGGCCGCTGACCTCGCCGGGCCGGATGCGCACCCACAGCGGGCGGGCGCCGCCGGCCCACGGTGTGGTGCCCGGCAGCGCCGAGAGCCGCTGCTGCTCGTCCGGGTCGTCGATGTGGTGGGCCTCGCCGAGGATCAGGACGCTCCAGCCTCGGCTGCGGCGGTCGTCGATGTGGTCCACCTGGAACGAGGCGGGCGAACCCTCCACCGGAGCGGCGGCACCCCGGGGGGCGGTGCGGTAGACGATCGTCCTGGCGTCCACCGTGTAGTTCACCGGAAGCACCAAGGGCGCCGGCCCGACGGGCAGGCCGATCCGGCCGACGCCGTGGGTGCCGATCAGGTCCCAGCACTGCGGCTCGGCCAGGTGGAGCAGCAGCGGGCGCGGGGCGGCGTCGCTCTGCCCCGGCGGGGCGTCCGGGCGGTGGCCGGACAGCAGCTCCGCCCAGGTGGTGCCGAGGGCGGTGGCGATCCGGACGAAGGCCTCGGGGTCAAACTCCGGCCCGGCCTGCAGGAGTTGCCGCAGGTAGGCCGGTGCCATGTTCGCCCGGTAGGCCAGCATCCATTCGCTCAGACCGAGTTGGTCGCGGCGCTGGACGATCCGGCTGGCGATGGCGACGGGGTCGGGGCGTTCGGTCATGGCTGCGCTTCCTCTACGCACGCAGGTCACGTCCGGAAGAGCGCGACCTTGAGAGCTCCGGTGCCGGCCGCGTCGGCGAAGACGTCGTACGCGTCCTGCATCTCGTCGAGCCCGAAGCGGTGGGTGACCAGGCCCGCGACATCCAGTCTGCCGACGGCCAGCAGATCGAGCAGCAGCGGAGTGCTGTTCGTGTCAACCAGCCCGGTGGTGATGGTGATGTCGCGGATCCAGAGGTCCTCCAGGTGGAGCACCGCCGGCCTGCCGTGCACGCCCACGTTGGCGACCCGGCCACCGGGGCGCACCAGGCGGGTGCACAGTTCGAAGGACTCGGGCACGCCGACCGCCTCGATCGCGACGTCCACGCCGAGTCCGTCCCGGCTCAGCTCCCGGACGGCGTCCGGGGTGGCCTCGGCGACGGTCAGCGCCGTGTCGGCGCCGAAGCGTTCGGCGGCTTCGAGGCGGCTGCGGGCGAGGTCGACGGCGATGATGTGGGACGGGCTGTAGAGGCGGGCGGTGAGGATCGCGGCGAGTCCGATCGGCCCGGCGCCGACGATCGCGACGGTGTCGCCCGGGCCGACCCGGCCGTTGCGGACCCCGACCTCGTACGAGGTGGGCAGGATGTCGGCGAGCAGCAGGGCGTCCTCGTCGCCGACGTCCTCGGGCAGCTTGTGCAGGGAGGTGTCCGCGAAGGGGGTGCGGACGTACTCGGCCTGGCAGCCGTCGATCAGGTGGCCGAGGATCCAGCCGCCACCGCCGGTGCACTGGCCGTAGCTCGCGGTGCGGCAGTAGGCGCAGCGCCCGCAGGCGGAGATGCAGGAGACCAGCACGCGGTCACCGGCCGTGACCGTGCGCACGCCCGGTCCGGTGCGGGTGACGGTTCCGACGGCCTCGTGGCCGAGGACGCGGCCCTGTTCGACCTCGGGGACGTCGCCTTTGAGGATGTGCAGGTCGGTGCCGCAGATGGTCACCGCGTCCACCCGGACGACGGCGTCCTGCGGGTCGCGGACGACCGGGTCAGGGGCGTCGCCCCAGGTGCGGCGGCCGGGTCCGTGGTAGGTGAGCGCCCTCATGCCGCGATCACTCCTCCGGGACTGGCGGAGCCGGGTGGGTTCCACTCGCCCTTCCAGGCTCCGGTGCCGCCGCGCCCGCCGCCAGGGGGCCGGTGGGGTCTTCCCGCTGGGCCGGTGGGCCCCTCCGTGTCCGGCGCCC
>NZ_JBSFJV010000128.1:0-17145 GCF_053598235.1 Kitasatospora sp. NPDC001159 | reverse complement strand
AGTGGGTACTTCATCGGTGCGGCCATCGTGGGGCTTCCTTCCATGCTCCCCATCTGAACCGCTGTCAGCTTCTCCCGCATCCCGGGGGAGTCTCAGGTCACCGCGACATCAACACGACCATGGGCTACAAGGCGGTCTACCCCGAGGAGGCCATCACCGGGCACCGGTCGTTCATCGCCCGCCGCCGGGAGCTGCGGCCCAGCGAGGAGTACCGCAGCCGGACCGAGCAGGAGTGGGAGGAATTCCTCCACGGTGACGGTGCGACACACCACGCATCGCTGCGCGTACGCGCTCAGCCAGCGTTGGGCAGACGGACGTGCAGGACGCCGTCACCGTCGATGCGGGTTTCGAAACGGGGCTGTGGAGAGGTGGCGGGGCCGCCGACGTTCCAACCGTCGGAGAGGCGGAACAGGCTGCCGTGCCAGGGACAGCGCACGCACCCGTCGACGATCTCACCGTCGGTGAGCGGTCCGGACATGTGGCTGCACCAGGCCGCCAGGACGTGGACCATGTGCTCGGACTCGCGTACCACCAGCACGGGGACGTCGCCGACGGCGCGTCGGGCGGGTCGGCCCATGGGCAGGTCGGCCAGGCGGCCGAGTGGGTGCCAGCCGGATTCGACCAGGTGCGGGACGGGTTCGGTCTTGTTCGTTCCCGCGCTCTGCCGGTAGGCCACGTGGCCGCCCAGGAAGGCCCCGGCGGTTGCGGCAGCCAGGCCGGTGAAGCCGAGCACTCGGCCGACCCCCTGGCGGCCCCGCCCCCGGGCAGCCCATGAGCCGCCGTACAGCGCGATCGCCGCGCCGACACCAACGGCGTGCACCAAGCCGGTGCGCATCTGCTGCTCATGCTGCTCAGCCCAGTCGATCCAGCCGCTCCACGCGGCGGGGACGGCGGTGATCACGCCGATCGCCACCAGGAGACGGGCCGGGCGCTGAGCGCCGGGCGTCAGGTCGAGGACGGCCGCGCAGGTCCAGGCGCCCACGGGGATCTGGACGAGGGCGGGATGCAGGGGATGGCCGAGCGGGCGTCCGTGCAGCACATCGCGTGCCCGGCCCAGCGGCAGTGCCTGGACGATCCGTTTCAGGGGCGCGGTGATGGTGTCGAGTCCGTCGGCTTCGGCGAGCGCGTCGAGCGCCTTCAGCATGCGCTCGGTGGCGCTCCGGGGACGTTGGCCGGCGGTGTTGCCCATGTGGGTGACCAGGCTCCTCATCATGGAACTCAGCGTGCGGGTGGATACCGCTGCGGGCACGGCGGCGTGGGCCGTGCGGAGCACGCCCCAGGAGCCGGACGTCGGGGTGCGGTGGCGGGCCGGATCCGTACCAGGTCCTTGCCGAACTCGCCGGGGGCACGCGGGTCGGGGCGCGCCGAGGTGGTCACCGGGTGCTGGGTGCACTGGTTGACCGGGTGGCTTGTTTCGCTTCCCAGAACCGGTGGATTTCGTCGATTTCGTCCAGAAGTTCCTCCTCTCGCCGATCAAGTGGGATGTCCACTCCGGCGGAGCACAGTTTCGTCTCGACCAGCGTGGTCAGCCGGGCCATGGCCGGTGCCTGGTCTTCGCCGTGGTGGTTGAGCAGGCCGTACCGGGTGGCGTCGGTGCGGGCCTGGAGGCTATTCGGGATCGCGCGCGGGGTTGGCGAGGAAGCGGTCGGCCACGGCGGTCGCGAGTTCCTCGATGCGGGGGTCGTCGGGTTCCCAGTCCTTGGCCAATCAGGGGCGAACCGCTGCTCGCGCGGATGCCGTCGCCGACTGCCTCCCCGCCTCGGCCTGGCACCGGCAGAGCTCCGGGCCCGGCGCCAAGGGGCCGCGCTACTACGGCTGGGCCTGGATCGAGATCGGCACCGACGGAGCGGACGGGGACCGGTCCCGACGACCACTCCTCGGCCGTGATCGCAAGAGCGGTGACCGCCGTCCGAGCGTCCAGGCGATACAGACGTTCGGGGAACTCCGACGCGGCCGGGGGATCGAAGGGATAGGCCGACGCCGTACGGCGCGCGGTATTGGCACGGTCCGGATCCAGCCGAACCCAACCACGGGGATCGGGTACCTCCCGGTGCAGCACGGCGAGGACGTCGTACGCCCAGTCCTCGTGCAGCCGGGGACCGGTCGCCGCGAACGCGTAGACGTCGTCGAACAGCCGCAGCGCCGCCGCGTTCCAGGGACAACGACAGCTGCGGAACTGGCCGATCTCGTAGACGTAGGTGCTCTTCCTCCTCGGGAACGTCGCCGCAGTCGATGCAGGACACGGAGTCCATCAGCTCCTGGTGGGCCCCTCGTTGCCTCCTCCTGACACCGTCGGCCAGGCCCGCTGCGGGACAGGCCGATATCAGTGGCCAAGGGCGTTGGCGAGCTGCTTCTTGTTCATCTTCGAACGGCCATGGATGTTGCGCTGCTTGGCCTCGTTGTACAGCTGCTCCTTGGTGGGGCCTTCGGAGCCGGAGTGCGAACGCTGTCCGCCACGCCGCGAGGAGGACATGTCCTGAATCGAAGAACGGCTGGCCGTCTTCGACTCACCGTGCCGCGCCCGCTCCTTGTTCACGGTCCGGGCCGCGATCTCCTTGGCCCGCTTCTCGCTCTCGCCACGATCCAGGGCGCTCTCCTTGATGTGCTCGTACTGACGTTCACGCTTCTTGCTCGAACCGGCAGGCATGGCGCCTCCTCCTGGGATGATGCGCTTCGGCGTCTACCCAGAACGTAGTTCTCCACGCCCTCGCGCGCCTGGGCAGGTGAGCCGGCCGGCCCACGCCGTCCCCGTCGCGCAGATCCGACTCGGCGGGTATCGGAACCCGCTCGCGTCACGGCGGCACCGCCGTTCTACGGGCTCCGATCGAGTGAGGCGCAGGTGTCCGGCCGGCATGGACGTTCCAGGGTGGGGATCACTGCCTGCTGGGCGGGACAGGCCCGGCCCGGACAGGACGAGAGGCGGATGCGCGATGGGGCATGGCGGGAACGTGATCGAGGAGCTGATGGCGGATCACCGGGAGGTGGAGGAGATCTTCGCCCGAATCCAGGCGATGACTGGTCGCGGGCAGGAACTACGGGACCTGGTCGACGAGGTCACCATCGAGCTGGTACGGCACTCGGTCGCCGAGGAGCAGTACCTCTACCCGGCGGTCCGCGAGCACGTCCAGGGCGGCGACCGGCTCGCCGACAAGGAGCTCGCCGACCACAGCCGCGTCGAGCAGATCCTCAAGAAGCTCGAGCAGATGAACACCGGCGAGGCGCAGATGAACCTGCTGCTCCAGCAGCTCATGGACGAGGTCGCCGCCCACGTCCGGGACGAGGAGAACACCCTCTTCCCCCTGCTGCGCCAGGCCTGTACCCCGCAGCAGCTGGACGACCTCGGGGACAAGGTGCGCCGGGCCAAGGCCATGGCCCCCACCCGCCCGCACCCGGCCGCACCGAGCACCCCGACGGCCAGCAAGCTCCTCGCACCCGGCGCCGGCCTGGTCGACCGGGCCCGTGACTTCGTGACCGGCCGCGGAAAGTCCTGACCACCCCCGGCCGCCGCCTGGGGCCGAGCCACAGCCGTGCGGTCCTGGCCCGGAGGCCCGATCAGGCAACGCTCGCCGCGAGGTGAGGAACTCGCGGACCCCCTGGCTGTTGTCCACCCTTTGACCGTACGGCGTGCCGGACGCGGGTTGTCCTGCCGGTACACCCCTTGCTGGTGACTCGCTGCGCGTGCCGGAAGAGGGTTCTCTGGATGACAAGGCACTCTCCGCCCGGACCTGAAGGCCAGCAACGGGAGAGGGCCTCCACCCGACCCGCCTCGGCGGCGGCCGGTACGCCTGTACGGCCGCGTGCCCCGGAACGCGACAAGGAATCCCTCTCATGCGCGGCACAGTGATCCACGCCCCCCGTGACGTCCGCTTCGAGACGCTGGACGACCCGAAGATCCTCCACCCAACCGACGCGATCATCCGCACCGCCGTGACCTGTGTGTGCGGCTCGGACCTGTGGCCCTACCGCGGACTTGAGCCGATCGACGAACCGCACCCGATGGGCCACGAGTACGTCGGCTTCGTCGAAGAGGTCGGCAGTGAAGTCACCTCGGTCAGGCCGGGCCAGTTCGTGATCGGCTCCTTCGCCACCTCCGACAACACCTGCCCGAACTGCCGCAACGGCTTCCCGTCGAACTGCGTGCACCGCGAGTTCATGAGCACCTGCCAGGCCGACTACGTCCGCATCCCCAACGCCGAGGGCACCCTGGTCGCCACCGACCAGGTGCCGGGCGAGGAGTTCTGGCCCGGCCTGCTGGCCGTCTCGGACGTGATGGGCACCGGCTGGTGGGCCGCTGACGCCGCCGAGGTCAAGCCCGGTTCGACCGCCGTGGTGGTCGGGGACGGCGCGGTGGGACTGTGCGCCGTGATCGCCGCCAAGGAGATGGGCGCCGAGCGGATCATCGCCATGAGCCGCCACGAATCGCGGCAGAAGCTCGCCCTGGAGTTCGGCGCCACCGACATCATCACCGAACGCGGCGAGGAGGGGATCGCCCGGATCAAGGAGCTGACCGGCGGCATCGGCGCCGACAGTGTGCTGGAGTGCGTGGGCACCGCCCAGTCCATGCAGCAGGCCCTGCACTCCGCCCGGCCCGGCGGCAGCGTCGGCTTCGTCGGCGTGCCGCACGAGGTCGCCGTCGACGGCCAGGAACTGTTCTTCTCCCACGTCGGCCTGCGCGGCGGCCCCGCCCCCGTACGCCGCTACCTGCCCGACCTGATCGACCACGTCCTGACCGGCCGGATCCACCCGGGCAAGGTCTTCGACCTCACCCTGCCCCTGGACCAGGTCGCCGAGGGCTACCGGGCCATGGACGAGCGCCGCGCCATCAAGGCCCTCCTCACGCCGGCCACCGCCTCCCGCTGAACCCGGCCGCCCGAACCCCGCGAACTCAGCTGGGAGACCCCCACGATGAACCCCGCCTACGAAGTCACCGGCCAGGTCGCCTTCGTCACCAGCGCCGGCTCCGGCATGGGCCTGGCCACCGCCCGCGCCTTCGCCGCCGCTGGCACCGCCGTCGCCACGGCCGACCTCGACCAGGCCGCCCTGAACACTGCCGCCCGGCAGCTCGCCGACGAGGGCCGCCAGGTCCTCGCCCTGCCGTGCGACGTCACCGACGAGCAGCAGGTCGCCGCCGCCGTCGACCGCACCGTCGCCACCTTCGGCCGCCTCGACGCGGCCTACAACAACGCCGGCATCCAGATCCCGCCCGCCGACGCCGCCGACGTCTTCGACCGCGTCCACGCCGTCAACCTGCGCGGCATCTGGGCGAGCAGGAAGTACGAAACTGCGCCACATGCGCGCCCAGGGCAGCGGCGCCATCGTCAACTGCTCCTTCCTCGGCGGCCTGGTCGGCATCCCCGGGCGCGCCTCCTACCACTCCTCCAAGCACGGCGTGATCGGCCTCACCGGCAGCGCCACCCTCGAATACGCCCCGCGAGGCATCCGCATCGCGTTGGCCGGGCACCCACTCCCGGCGGTCACCGGGGCCTGGGCCGGGCGCCGCGTTCCGTCCTTCCCGGCATGAGGCGTTCCGCTCAGGACGCCGCCCGCGGTCGTGCGGCGCGTTCGAGAGCGCGCTGGAGCTCGTCGCGGTTCATGGTGGAGCGGTGGGGGATGTCGAGGGCGGCGGCGCGCTGGTAGAGCTCGGCCCGGGTGAGCTGGGACAGCTGCCGCTTGCCGGTGGCGCCGGCACGCTTGGCCACGGTCTTCTTCCCGGTGGTCTTGGCGGAGGTGCTCTTCGTTCCTGCGGCCGGTTTCGGGGAGCGGCCGGTGGTGCCGGGCCGAGTGGTCTGCTTCTTCGTCGTCTCGCCAGTCGCTTTGTCCTTGCGGGCGCCTTCGAGGCTGCGGCGCAGGGCGTCCATGAGGTCGACGACGTTGGTGGCCTCGGGCGCGGGCCCGGCGGAGACGGCGATCTCGCGGCCGGCGAGCTTGTCCTCGACGAGCTTCTTCACCTGTTCCTCATAGGTGTCGTGCCACTGTGCGGGGTCCCAGTCGACGGCGAGCATGCCGATCAGCTGCTCGGCGGTCTCGACCTCCTTCGGGGACAGCTTCACCTTCTCCGGCAGGTCTCCGACCTCCGTGCGGGGGTCGCGGACCTCGTCGGCGAAGTGCATGGTGTGCAGCTCCAGCAGCCCGTTCTCCGAGCGCACCGCGGTCAGGTACTCCTTGCCGCGCATCGCGAACATCGCCAGCCCCGCCTTGCCCGCGTGCTCCAGCGCCTCGACCAGGAGGGCGTAGACCTTCTGGTACTCCTTGCCGCGGGGGCCGAGGTAGTAGGTGCGGTCGAAGAAGATCGGGTCGACGTCGGCGAGGTCGACGAAGGCGGCGATGTCGATGGTGCGGGAGCGGCCGGGGGAGATCTGCTCCAGCTCGTCCGGCTCGACGATCACGTACTCGCCCTCGGCGACCTTGTAGCCCTTCACGATGTCGGCGAACTCGACTTCCTTGCCGGTGCGCTCGTTGACGCGCTTGTTGCGCACCCGGTCACCGGTGCCGCGCTGCAACTGGTGGAAGCGCACGTCGTGGGACTGCGTCGCGGTGTAGAGGGCCACGGGCACGGTGACCAGCCCGAATGTCAGCGCCCCCGTCCACATGGGTCGGGCCACCGCTGTCCTCCCTCCTCCTGCCGGACCGGGCGGCCGCCGCCGGCGTGCGAGGGCCCCACCCCCAGCGTGACCCGCCGGAATGCGGTGGCGCACCCTGTGCTGGGCCGGCCGGAGTGGGTCAGGGCAGGGCGGCGAGGATGTCGTAGGCCAGGCAGATGGTGGAGTCGGTGCCGATGGTGGGGTGGACGGTGGCCCGGCCGGCGCGGGGTCGTGGGCGGCCTGGGCGGTGCGCGTGTGGGGCAGGTCGTCGTAGGGTCCAGCACCACGGTGACCGGTGCCAGGTCGGAGCCGACCAGCGCGAAACCGTACCCGGACGGGCACACGGCCGACCCCGCGCAGCCACGGTGGGATCGCCGAGGAAGCGGTTCTCGTGGACCACGGCCATGGGCCGCTGCCGTCAGGCCCGCTACTCGCCCCCTCCTGCCCCATGGGCGGGTGCGGCGTTGGTGGCGGCCACCGCACGGTGCAGGGCCCGCGCAATCTTCACGGCGTCGCCGACGGCCCAGACGTGGATGAAGAACATGCGGGGCGAGTCGACCAAGCCGTGATTGTGCAGTTCGACGATCCCGATCCCGTCGCGCTGGAGTACGCCCAGCACGTGCTGCGCCTCCCCGGCCAGCACGGCGACATCCCCGCTGAGCGCAGCGCGGCCTCCCCCCACCGGCTGGAAGCTGAAGGCCGTGGTCGCCCCGGAACCGGGCGGCAGGACATAGCTGGCGTCGGTGATCGTCTCGCGGCGCAGGAAGGCGGACTTGTAGACACTGCCGTAGACGGTGCCTGTGGTGCCCAGGGCGGCGTCGATGCCCGCCGTGTCCAGCTCCAGCTTCTTCGGGTGAGTCGTCGAGGACTCGGCGGGCGGCGTGCCCGTGTGGGCGACCGCGGCGCGCAGGCCGCGTGCCAGGGCCAGGGCGTTCGGACCGTGTCCGTGCGTATGGATCCACACGAGACGGGGGGTGTGAGCGGGCAGGTGGTTGTGAATGGCCACCTGCTCGATGCCGTGTGACTGCAGCGCGCCGATCACCGGGTGCAGTTCCGCCTCGGTGACGGCCAGTTCTCCCATGGTCAGGGTGGTGTTGTCGGCATAGCGGATGAAGGACACGTGTGAGCCGACGGCGAGTTCCGGCGACACGGTGACGCCGTGGGAGACGACATGCAGGTCGGTGCGCGGGAAAGCCGTCCGGTAGATCAGCTTGCCCAGCATGCTGCCCTTGCGGCCCAGCTCCGCCGCGACGTGAGTCCAGTCCCCCGCGGCGCTCTCAGCCGGACGCACCAGCGCGCCGGCCTCCCTGCCGTCAGCGCCCGCCTCACGTCCGCGGGCGTGATCCGTGCCGCCGTACGCCGCTTCGTGTAAGGCGTCCTGCCCGGCACCGACGGCCCGTCCCGGCAGTGCCGCGAATGCCGATCCCAGCATGGCCGTGGTCAGGACGCGGCGTCGTGATGCCCCTGCGCCTGTTCCGGTCGATCCCGGCCTCGCTTCAGTAGCCATGTGTTCGCCTCCCGATGTGCCGCGTCGTGAAATCAAAACACCGTTCGTCGTGCGGACGACGATTCGACACACGCGGACCGACCGATCCCCGGATGGGGTGTGTCCAGGTCGGCGTTGTCACGTTGACGGGTGCGTGATCGTCTGACGGGTCGTTGGAGTGTCGGGGTCGGGTGCTGAGCCCTGGTTCAGGCTGTGGCGGGCAGGCCGATGTTCTCGGTGGCGGTGGCGGGGGGGCATCTGCGGTGGGTGGAAGCCGCGGTCGTGGGCGAGGGCGGCGGGTTCAGGTCGGACGGCGGGGAGAGGCCCCCGGGCGAGGCGGTCACGGAGGGGGCGGCCGTGTCCTCGCCGTGCCGGGGCCGCTGGTACTGGTTCGCGACCACCACTGCCGCGAGCAGCGCCAGCAGAGCGGCCCACTGCGCCCGGGTCCGCCAGCGCCTCCAGCCGCCGGGGGAGCACGCTGGGACGCCGTCCGGTCCGTCGGCAGGTCGAGGAGCCGACGACGCGAGGGTGGGGCGGGGGCCGGGATGGCGAGAGGAGGGGGTTCGGCCTCAGGCCCAGCGGCGAGTTCAGGGATGGGCTCAGCTGCGGATCCCGCGGCAGCCCCAAGGCCAGGCTCAGCCGCAGGCCCGGCGTCAGGCTCCGCACGACCGGTGGCCCCCGCCCCGGGGACTGTCCGAGCGGCGTCCCCGAGCCCGCCGTCCTCAGGGGCCGACACCTCGTCGGCCGATTGTTCGTGGGACGGCTCGGACACGTCCTCGCTGGTCAGGGAATTGTCCGCAGGCCTTTCATCTTCGGGGGACGAACGCACGGACGACCGCGGGGACGCCGGCGCGGCCGACAATTCGGCCTGCCCGCAGCGCGGCGGAGTGGAGCCGACGAACCTCCCCGATGCACCAGTCTGCCCATGGGCAGACCCGACCCTCATGGGTACGGCGAAGGCCCGCAGACCCCGGCTTGCCCTGACGGTCAATCACATCAGCTTCCACCGTGGTGATGCACCGCTTCCGCCAACCTCGGCGGCGACTCGCCCACCACCCGAAGGGACCGCCATGCGCCATGCCCTCCCCCGTCGCCCGAAACGCCTGGCCGCGGGCGTCGGCGAGGTCGCCGCCCCTTGGCGGAGCCGACCAGGGCGATGGTCGTCCGAACGACTGCTTCGCGTCTCGGGAACCAGCGCTGTCGCTTGATCGTCACAGATGACATGCCGTCAGTTCTCATTCTCGGAATCGACCCGCACGCAGTGCCTGGCATGGACGGGGCCGCCGTCCGCGCGGCCCTCGACCAGGAGCTGACACGGTTTGGCGAACACGCCATCGACGCGTCCATGGCGCTCATTGCGTTGGACGAGTCAGCCGAGTCCACGATGGTCACCGCACTGGCCGAGCGCGAGTGGGACGTCGTCGTCATCGGCGGCGGAATTCGTAAGCCGGAACCACTTCTGCCACTGTTCGAGCAGGTCGTGAATCTGGTCCGGCGGCATGCACCGAAGGCCGCGATCGCGTTCAACACCAGCGGAGGTGACAGCGTCGAAGCTGCCAAGCGGTGGCTGTGAACCCGGGCTTGGCTGACATGCAGGTCCGCGTCCCAGCTCTCGACCAGACCCGCGCCGCTCTTCACGCTGTGGGTTCCGGTCGGTGCGCCCAGGCGGCGCCGGAGCGGGTTGGTGGAGGAGTGTTCGGCGGCGAGTGCCAGGCGCCGTTCTTCCACCGGGACGACGGCGGGCGGGGTGGGGGCTGCGGCCGGGGCGCCGGAGCGGGCGCCTGAGGGCTTGATTCGACGCGCGGGGAAGCGTGGTGGCGGGCGGCGGGAACGGTCGGCCCGGGGTTGGCGGCAGAGGCCTGGGCGGCGGGCGCCGTACCGGCCCGGGCGGCGGCGTCGGCCACGACGCTTGATTCGACGCGCGACGATTCCCCCGGGAGCGGGGCGGAGGCCTCGGCGGCGATGGAGGCGGCCTCCAGGCGGGCAGCGGTCATCTCGTAGCGCAGCACGTGGGCCTTGCGCAGCAGGCGCCTCCTCATCCAGCTGATCACGGCGCTCTACCAACACCGGACGCCAGGCCGACGCGCTGACCGTCTTCGGGGACGTCCGCGTCCGGCTGGCCAACGAGCTCGGCGTTGACCCGGGACCGGCGCTGCGAACCGTCCACCAGCAAGTGCTGACCCGCGACCCCGCACTCCTCGGGCGGCCAGAGCCCGCCACTCCCGCCGTGGACACCCCAGACACTGCGGGCACTGCAGGCAGCACCGGTGCGCCACCGGCCGCGACCGGCATCGAAACCGGCCCCGCGCAACTCCCCGCCGACGCCCCCGACTTCACAGGCCGTGCGGGCGAACTGAGCGCCCTGACCGACCGTCTGACGGCCGCCGCCACCGCTGGCACCCCCATCATCACAGTCGCCGCGCTCGGCCTGGCCCCCGACACGAGCGAATGTGCCGGGCCAAAACGGTTCGGCGGCCGAATTCGGTTCACGAATTCAGAAAATTTTTCCATCCTTTCTCGGGAGGGTGGGGCGAACCGGACATCGGGTGGGTCTCGGGACTTCTTCCTGAACAACCCGTTGACAGCAGTGGCGAAGGGGGGATTTACTGGCGCCCAGCGCACTGAATTTCCAAATTCAGGGCATCCCGTTTCATGGAGGTGAGACGCATGAAGATTCTGTTTGCGATCCGCAACACGCTGAGCGGTCAGGAAAGCCTCAAGAAGAAGGCCTGGTACTTCTGGTACTAAGCCGAGGAATTCGTCCCCGCCCCCGGGCGGGGACGAGCCCGGCATCCTCCCTTCCGACCGACGACCCGTCAGCCCTGCCGGCCCCGGAGACCCGCCATGCCGCTCACCGCCAGCTCGCACACCCGCACCACGGTGTTCGCGCCGCGCCTCGCTGCCCTCCTCCGGGACCACCTGGGCCAGGACGTGTTCCGCCTGGAGCCCGACACCGTCGGAGTGGCCGGCCCCGAGGCCATGGACCGCATCCTCGCCGCCCGCCGCGCCACCGAGACCGAGCGGCCCACCTTCAAGCCACTGCACGGCCGCTCGATAGGCCGCCCCGAGGCCGCCGCGATCATGCGGACCATCGGCGCCGACGTGCGCGCGGCCCTGAGGAATCCCATTCCGGAGAATGTCGACCTGAGCGGTCCGTGGCCCATCACCGGCCATTTCTTCCTGCGCGACCTCATTCTCGGGAACGATCCGTACCGGCTCCGGCTGCTGATGAGCCGCTATCTGGAATTGACGCCGAAACTCACCTGGTCGGTCATCGCGGCCGGCGCCGCGCTGCCCCGGCATCCCCGGCCGGATGACCAGCTGACGGCGCTGGCCAGCCTCTTCACCGACGCCACCGGCTACCAGGACCGCCGCTATGCGATGGGGATGTACCGGCGCGCCGCCGCCCCCGTCTGCTTCACCGTCTCCACCCTGGTGGCCAACGCGCTCTGGCTCGGTGCGCCGTTCGACGAGGACGTCTCCAACCGCAACATCATCCACGAGTCTGCCCGGCTGCTGCCGCCGTCCTGGAACATCCTGCGCTACGCCTCCCCGGAGTACCCGGCCATCGACCAGCGGATCGGGCAGGCCGACGACGTGCTGATCCTGCCGCTGCTCTCGCACCGCGACCCGGCGCTGTGGGACGCCCCGGAGAAGTTCCGCCCCGAGCGCTGGGACTCGCTCGACCCGGACACCGCTCCCGGTTACCTGCCGTTCGGCCACAGCTCCGAACGCTGCTGGGGCCGCCACATGGTGATGCCGCTGGCCGAGCTGCTGCTCGACCTGATCCGGCGTCAGGGCCTGGCCGTCGACCCGCAGCAGCAGCGGGCCAAGGTGCCGCTGGTCGGACTGCTCGGCGTGGAGGAGGTCCGACTGGTCGGGGGCCATCGTGGACGCCTCTGAGCCGACCGCCGCAGCGGCCGCGCCCGTGGCCGCCACCGAGCCGACCACCGCGGCGACCGCGTCCGCAACCGCCGCTGAGCCGAGCGGTGCGGCCGCTGCTGAGCCACCAGTCGCCGAACCGGTGCTGGTGGGCGGGGAGTTCTTCGCCCACCAGCACCAGAAGTACCGGCGCTGGCGCGAGCAGGGCGTCGTGCGGCGGGTCCGGTTCGGCGAGCCGGTGCCGGTCGAGGGCTGGCTGGTCACCGGCCACGCCGCCTGCCGCGCCGCGCTGGCCGATCCCCGGCTGAGCAAGGAGGGCGCCGCCGAGCGGTACGGCGCGCTGCTCGGCAACACCGAGGGCCCCGGCGCCGGCCTGATGCGCCACATGCTCAACACCGACCCTCCCCACCACACCCGGCTGCGCCGGCTGGTCCAACAGGCCTTCACCGCCCGCCGGGTGGCTGCGCTGCGCCCCCTGGTCGAGGCCCGGGTCGACCGCCTGCTGGACGCCCTGGCGGGTCGTGCCGAGGCCGACCTGATCGCGGACTTCGCACTGCCGCTGCCCCTCGGGGTGATATCCGACCTGCTCGGGGCACCGGCGGACGGCCGCACCGCCCTGCAGGTGCGCGGCAACGCCGAGGCCGAGGGCGACGGCGAAGTCTCGGTGCCGACCGCCGAGTCGATGCTGCGGCACATCCAGGAGCTGCTGGACCACAAGCGCGAGCACCCGGCCGACGACCTGCTCAGCGGCCTGTTGGCGGCCCGCGACGGTGACAGCCGGCTGACCGGACCGGAGATCACCTCGATGTGCTTCCTGCTGGTGCTGGCCGGCCACCAGACCACCGTCAACCTGATCGCCAACGGCATGCTTACCCTGCTCGACCACCCGGAGCAGCTCGCGGCACTGCGCGCCGACCCGAACCTGCTGGCCGGCGCGATCGACGAAGTGCTGCGCTACGAGAGCCCGTTCGCGATCGCCTCGCTGCGCTACACCACCGAGCCGGTGGTCATCGCCGGCACCAGGATCCCGGCGGGGGAGTTCGTGCAGCTCGGTCTGCTGGCCGCCAACCGCGACCCGGCCGCCTTCCCGGACCCGGATCGGTTCGACATCACCCGGGACGGTGCCGGGCACCTGGCGTTCGGCCACGGCATCCACCACTGCCTGGGCGCGCCGCTGGCCCGGCTGCAGGCCGAGGTGGCGTTCGGCCGACTGTTCCGGCGCTGGCCCGCATTGCGGCTGGCCGAGCGGCCGGTGTGGCAGGAGAACCCGAGGCACCACGGACTGCTGCGACTGGCGGTGCTGCTTGGCTAGGGTGGGGGCTACCAGCGGGTAACGCAGCGGAAGGGGCGGTCGGGATGGCCGAGCCACTGATCACCGCCAGCGCGTCCGCGCCGAGGACCGCATCCGCGCCGCCCGTCGCCGAGCAGCGGGTGCTCGTGGCCGTCGGGCTCGCCTTCATCCTGGGCGATCGCGGCGTGCACGACGGGCTCCGGCACCCCGCCGCCCGGGCGGGCCCTGAGGACGACCCGGCCGTCGACCAGAGCCACTGAGCCGTCCAGGCCGTCGACTGCTCCTCACCTTGCTGGCCGTCGGCTCGTACGACATCGGCATTCCGGTTGCCCTGGTTCTCACCTGGGTGTTGACGGCAGTACTCACCTCGGCCTGCTGCGCCGTCAGGTCGGCGAAACGAACTCTTCTCCTGACGACGCAGCCCGGGCTACTTCGGCACTGTCAGTGTGGGGGTTTGGACGTTCACCCAGGAGGCTCCGCCGTCGACGGAGACGACGCCCCTGCCCGTGATTTGGTCTCCGGGAGACACGTGGACCTCTATGTCGCCGGGGCAACTGCCGAAGGCTCCCGGCGGCGGCGTGCCGCTCCCTTCTGACTGGAGCGTCAGGTTGCACGCGCTGGCCTGGTCGCGCACCCACGTCCACGGTGCTCCGTTGATGCTGATGGACGTGGCTATCAGGACGCCGTGTGCGTAGTCCTTGTCCAGGTTCTGCACAGGGACCCGGATCAGGGCGACCGGTTTGCTTGACGTGGCGTCAGGCGCTCCCGACCCAGGGCTGGTGTAGGCCGAGATACAGGCCTGAACGCCCACGTTCCCTACGGTGGTCAGCTGCCCGTAGGGAGTGGCGCAGTACTCAACGACGTTTGCGGGGAGCGCGGCTGACGGTGCCGGCACGGACGCGGCAGAAGCGGCCACGACAGAACTGGCGAGCATGGGGATCACGCCCAGCAGGCTGAGATACTTCCTGCGCATGGGGCCACCTTCTTCAGCGCTGGCCCGCTCCGTGCGGGATATCATCGCGCGGCGCCAGGGCCGGCACTTCCGCGGCGGCGCGACCTCCTCGGGCGAGGCCGGCTCCCCCCGCACATCGCTGCTCAGCGCTTCGGGATCTGTTGCTCTGCTCCTTCCAGGAGAGCACGGTCGCTCGAATGGGGCATCCTGTGGCAACGAATCGCGTGGACCGGCCGACCGCCGCGGCGCCTTGTCCGGCGAGGGCTCTACGGCCCGCCCGCCGCGCCGGGGTAGGCCAAGGGCCGCCGCCACCCGACCGCCGGCCTGTGCCGGCGCGGTAGAACCGGTCCGCGGTGTCGCGCTCGAGACCGCGCAAGGGCCCCTCCGGCTTCTACCGGCTGTCCCGCGGAGCGCGGTTGCCCCCACTGATAGTCGACGACGAGCAGGCCATCGCCATCGCGCTGGCCCTGCAGACGGCTCCGGCCTCGGTGACCGGCATGGGGGACGCCACGAAGCGGGCGCTGAACTCCATCAAGGAACTCCTGCCTCCCACCTGGCCCGCAGGCTGGCGACCTTCTCGATCGAACAGATAGAGAACGCCTGGGAGCTGGCCCCGTCCCAGGTCGATCCCGCGCTGCTGGCGCAGCTGAGCGCCGCCGCGCAGCAGCGCGAGCTGGTGCGGTTCGCCTACCGGTCCATCGACCGCGACCCGGTGGAGGACGACGAGGTCCTGGCCGAACCCCATCGGCTCGTCGTCTGGTCCGGGCGCTGGTATCTGGTGGCGTAGGACCAGCGCAGGAACTCCTGGCACACCTACCGGCTCGACCGCATCGGGCAACTGACCTCCAGCGCCTGGCGGTTCGGTCCTCGGGAAGTGCCGGAGGCGGACATCACCCGATTCGTCCAGAGCCAGCCCGACCGGGGGGACACCGCGGACACCTGGCCGTGCTGGGGCACCGTCCTGATGGATTGCCCCGCGACGCTGGTGGCGAAGTGGGCTCCGGGTGCGGCGAGCTTCGAAGCGATCGACGAGCGGGTCACCCGGATCCGGATGGGGGCGTGGTCCTGGTCGGCGCTCATCGGCTTCCTCGTCACCTTCAACTGCCGTTTCACCGTCGAAGGCCCGCCCGAACTCGCCGAAGCGGCCCGCCAGGTGATCGGCCGCCTCGACGTCGGGGTGCCCCTGCCCGACGAGCGCGCGCCGGAGCCGGTCAGTTCAGTCCGAGCCGGTACCTGAGATCGGAACGGACGGCCCGCATTCCTTCCTCGATGTTCAGGAACGGGGACGACGGGCACCGGCCGGTCGAAGAGACGCGCGGCTACCTCCAGGAACTCGTCGATCAGGAACTCGTCGATCCGGAAGGGCCACCCGCTGGCGAAGATCTTGCGGACATACGGGTCCGTCCTCCGGGTACGGGAACGCACCGCCTCCATCGCCGCGACGGCCATCCGGGCGCAGTCCCGCACGTGGATGTAGTAGCGCGTGTCTCCAGCGCGGCCCGCAGCGGCAGGGGTTCGCCGCTCAGCCGGGCCTTGATGATGGCGCTGACCAGGCCCTGGTTCTCGGCGAGGTGCTGTCCGGGGCCGTAGAGATTCGTGATGCGGGCCGGCACGGTGGGCAGTCGCCACCGGTGCGACAGGGCCCGGGCTTCCTCCTCCACGGCGAGTTTGGCCTCGCCGTAGGGATTCCTGGGAACGGGAGGGGAGAAGTCCGTGAACGGCGCGCGCTCCGAGCCCGCGAACCGAGGCGCAGGGCGGCGGCGTGCCGCTGTGGGAACGCTGCTACGTCGGGCCGCCACGATCCGCAGGACGCGGCGGCTCGCTGCCCTGATCGTGTCAGACCGGATACAGGTAATGGGGGGTGCCGGACCCGTTCGCCGCAACCTGCTGCCCCGGACAGCGGGACTTTCAGATTTTCAGGTTATGACTCCGGTTGACTGCGGGAAACCTCACCACCGATCGGCAAGAAGGCAATGCGTAGGACCAGGCGGACCCAGAGGCCGCAGGATAGGAGAAACCGAGCATGTCCGAATTCAAACCCTGTCACCTCGGCAGGCCCGCCAAGAGATTCATGCGGTCCATCAGAGGTCTTTCGGCGGTGACGGGAGTCGTCATCTCTTCGGTGCTCATCGCCGCACCCGCAGTCGCCGAGAGCAGCGTTCACGAGCAGGCCAACGCCCCCGCTGCCGTAGCGAGCACCAGCCCGGGCTACTCCACGAACGCTCATCCCGCTGACGCCGCGAACGTGGCAATCCCAAATCCGGGGAAACGGGGCGTGGCGGTCATTTACCAGGACACGAAGGACCTGAAGTATTACCGGGTCCACAATGCCCTCCTGCTTGACGTGAGAAACGTGGGAATCGAGATCGCCCACGTGAACCACTGGAACGCGGGGCAAGCCCCCCACCTAGAGAAGTTCTGGGTCTGCTATGCGGGTAAAATTTGCCCAAAAACACCGAAGCCACCGGAGAGCGCGAAGAATTGGGTACTCGTTGAATACCACAGGTATTGGACGCAACCATGCCCCAAAAGCGGGGGCGCGACCTATTGTCCTGACTGGATTATTGCCTTCAAAAATACCCCTAACCGCGTACACAACGGCGCATTCGCATGCTGGCAGCCCACCGGGGGGAAGTCATGCGTTGAGAAATGGCCGGGAGAAATTAGGAAGCAGTCTGGCACGCTCGGGTACGTGCACTATGTGAATCCAACCCCGCCCGTTCTTCCCCCGGGGACGCGTAACCCGCGCTCGTATGCGAAAAACCCGGAGGATTTCAAGTTCGTGGCGGAACCCGCGAAAGGCACGGTGTCGGCGGTGCGGACCTGCACCCTTCTCACTCCGCACCGGTGCGAGTAGTTACTGACTTCGGCTCGTCAGGGTGACGTTGGGGTGTCGAGGGTCAGGCCGGTGCCGGCTATGAAGCCGTCGAGGGTGTCGGGCCGGTACTGCAGG